>JAEOUL010000153.1 GCA_016839345.1 Candidatus Thorarchaeota archaeon
AGCTGAGGTTTTGAAGATAGGGATCACTCATCCAATTCCAGAGAAAATGATTACAGAGTTCTTGCATCGTCATAAACAAGTTATGATTGTTGAGGAGCTAGAACCATTTCTTGAAACACATGCAAGACGGTTGGCACAACTAAACAATATCAATGTAGAAATTCTTGGAAAGGAACAAGGGATTTTCTCACGTACCTATGAATACAGTCCAATGATTGTCATGAATGCTCTTAAGCAAATTACTACACGTAATACACCTATTAACTGGGAAGAAATCGACAAGAAGAACCAAGAATTACCAGACTTACCTCCCAGACCACCACTCCTATGTGCGGGTTGTCCACACCGAGCAACTTACTATGCAATCCGAACTGCGACCAGAGGAAAGGCAATCTACCCCTCTGATATCGGTTGCTATACTCTAAGTATTGCTCCTCCACTGGAAACAGCTGACATACTGTTCGATATGGGATCATCAATAACTACTGCATGTGGCCTTGCTGAAGTCACTGATCAGGATATTGTTGCAACAATTGGTGACAGTACATTCTTTGCTTCTGGACTACCAGGTATTGCAAATGCTGTCTATAATCAACACCGAATTTGCATTGTTGTTCTTGACAATCGAACCACAGCAATGACTGGTCATCAACCTCATCCTGGCACTGGAGTGACAGGAATGCAAAAAGAGGTTCCACCTCTTGATATAGCAGAAGCATGCAAAGGTCTAGGTGTAAAATATGTGAAAACTGTTGAACCATTCGAATCAATGGCTGGTCTGGTTGCTGAGGTCCGCGAGATGGTCAAATGGACGAGAGAGAATCACAATCCATCAGTGCTTGTTTCAATAGAACCGTGTGCACTTCTTACTGCTGCTGAACGTCAACGTACAGGTGAATTCCCACCCAAATATTATGTCGACTCAGAGATCTGTAATGCATGCAAACGTTGCCTCAATCGTCTTTCTTGCCCTGCTATGTACATGGACTCAGAAACAGAACAAGCAGTGATTGATGAAACTCTATGTAATCTATGTGGAACTTGTGTTTCAATTTGTCCACAGGGTGCAATAAAACAGGAGGACCCATAGTATGTCCCGTAATAACAGTAATACAGTGAACATAGCAATCACTGGGGTAGGAGGCCAAGGAGTTCTAACTCTTGCAGAGATATTGGCTAAAGCAGCCCTAAAAAGCGGTTTCAATGTTCGTGTAGGAGAAATTCATGGAATGGCTCAAAGGGGAGGACATGTTGTCTGTACAATCCGCATAGGCAAAAATGCCAAAGGACCAATTATAGATCCTGGCTCAGCCCATCTTCTTGTTGGTTTCGAACCTATTGAAACCCTTAGAGAAATTCAACTCGTAAAACAAGGAGGCTGTGTTATAATGAGTTCACATATTCAATATCCAGTTGCAGTTTCAATGGGACAGGCAGATTATCCAGATCACGAGAAGATAATCAAAAGTATGCAAAAATACACTGAGAAGATAGTCGAATTTGATGCTCTTGAACTTGCAGCAAAAGCTGGAAGCACCCATGCACTCAATATGGTCATGTTGGGAGCTATCGTAGGTACTGGTCTAGTACCAATCACCGAGGAAGCTGCAATTGATGTTGTCCGTGAGGCTTTTCCAAAGAAATTCGAAAAAATTAATATTACTGCGACGAAACTTGGGCTCGAACAAGTGAAATCTTGTATGTAATACAAATATTACAATTATTACTCACTTAAATTTGCTGCAGCAACAGCAACTTGCCCAATAGAAATCCCTCCATCACCGGGTGGGACATTCTTATGAATTAAGGGTGTGAGCTTTTCTTCATTGATACGGGCAACCACTGCCTTTGTAATGATCTTGTTGAGCGCAACTCCTCCAGAGAAACCAACATACTTTACCTGATTTTCTTTCGCTACATTACACGCAATATGTGCTAATGCATCTCCCAAATACCATTGTACAGCATAAGCTATCTCATGCTTTTTCTTAATACTCTCCCTTAGCTCAAGAACCTGCATCAAGCCATGTGATGTATCTAAAATCAATCCACTTTTTGTATTCATAAATTGGGATTTAATTCTTAACTCAGTAGTTTTCGCTAGAGCTTCTAGCTTCATAGGACACTCCCCATCATAGGAGTTTTCAGAACTTATCCCGAGTACCATAGCCACAGCATCAAGGAACCTACCAGTACTCGTACTACTCATTATGCTAATCCGACGACTGAGTGAACCAATCAAAATATCTAATGTGTCTGAGGTCAATTTTGTATCCGGTCCGATAGGTGCTGAATTAACTACTCGAAGAAGGTCGTTTCTCTGAAGTGAGTTACCCAAGTAGTCCTTCAATATTCCAACCACAGATCTGGCCGCATAAATTGCTGTAAAATCTCCACCAGGATATTCTATACTTTTGAGGCCACCCATCTTTCTAAAATCTCTCAGACCACCAAAAAGAATCTCTCCTCCCCAACCATTACCATCTTGACCATAGCCATACCCATCTGCTGTAATACAAACAATACTTGTATCATTAGGTAATTTATGATCTACAATCATAGAGGCTAGATGTGCATGATGATGCTGGACACGAAAGAGAGGAATATTCTGTTCATTACTAATCCTTTCCGCGAATTCTGTAGTCAAGAATTCTGGATGAAGGTCGCAGGCGATTCCATCAAGTCTTTTGACATCAAGAAGGTGAAGAATGTGTTCCACAGCATTAGACAAAAAGTCTAGATTCTCAACTCGGTTGATATCCCCAATATGCTGTGTTGGATAAATTCTTCCAGACTTCAAAATTGATGCTGTCACTTTTTCTTCAGGACCAACACCGACAGCCTTGACTGATTTCAAAGAATCATCAAACTGAAGTGGATCAGGAACATATCCTCTTGCTCGTCGGATGAATACTGGTTTGTCCTTGGTCACGAATTTGATGACAGAATCATCAGCTCTTTGATAGACCCTACGATTGTGAATAAGTGAGAAATCAACTATGTTTTTCAGCTCTGAAATGATGACACCTGGTTCAATATACATTGGTACACCTGTAGGATTTGCACTTGTCAACACCAAAGATGGCTCGTTTGTGTATTGAAAGAGAAGATGATGAACTGGAGCATAAGGCAACATGACTCCGATAGTATCAAGACCTGGAGCAATAACTTCCTGCACATAATCTGGTATCAATTTCGATTCTCTTCTCTTTTCCAATAGAACTATAGGTCTTCTCCAAGACGTAAGAAGTTCTTCTTCAACGGGACCGAAATTTGTAATCTGTTTCAGAGTCGAGAGATCCCTTGCCATTATCGCAAAGGGTCGTTGAAACCGTTTCTTCCTTTGTCGCAGAGTTTCAATTGCTCTAGAGTCAGAAGTCTTAGTTGCGATATGAGTCCCTGCTATACCTTGGATTGCGACAACTCTATCTTCTTCAAGTAGCTTTGCCACATGCCGAATGGGATTGTTATCTTCAATCTGATTGCCTTTACTGTCAACTAACCTATAAACAGGTCCGCATATTTCGCAAGCTGTTGTTTGAGCATGATAACGTCGATCAACAGGACTGGTATAACCTGTATTACAAGTATCACATAAAGGAAAATCCGCCATGGTAGTGTTTGGACGGTCGTAGGGAAGATCTGTTATGGTTGAGAATCTTGGTCCACATGCCGCGCACGAAGTGAACGGATAAAGATACCATCTTGATTCAAGATTTGTCAAATCTTCAATACAGTCACTACATATCGCAATGTCAGGCGGTAACACAGGAACAGATCCTTCTGTTCGAGCTTTAGATGATCTCCGTATCTTGAATGATGTGAAAGAGTCTGTGGCATCTGTCCAATCAACGGTCAAAGAATCGATTTGTGAAATAGATGGAGAATCGTTCTTTATACTATCAATCAAATTGTTGATACTAGCTTTCTCTCCTTCTACAACAATCCTTACCCCTGCGTCACCTAAATTGAGAACAAACCCCGTGAGTGAGAGTGATTCGGCAACATTATAGACAAATGGTCTAAATCCAACTCCTTGGACTATCCCTGTCACATGAATCTCAGCTCTCTTTTTCACTTACGACGACACCTTAATTTTTCCGATACCCTTCTCGATATTAATCCGATGAAGTGACTAAAACTCACTCTGTAATACAAGAAATACCCGTATCATGCCAACTCTTTGTAGGTCCTCTTAAGGTCCGTGTAGGATGAAGGTTTGAGCTGCATTGACGATTCGTAGTACAAGTACCCGATCCTTGGTTCGAGAACCTGAAGCAACCCCTTC
>JAEOUL010000154.1 GCA_016839345.1 Candidatus Thorarchaeota archaeon
AAGAGTTTGATATTGATCGGACAGACGTTATCCAGAGAGCATATGAAATTGGTATTGGTATGATATCCTCTGCTATCACAACTGATACTTGGTCAAAGATGATGATTATTGCTCATGAATACTCGAATGTCTATGCATCAATTGGACTGGACCCCATGAACTGGAATAATGTTGATGAATCTATGATGTTCATCAGAGAGCATTTTGAGGAAATTGTCAGTATTGGAGAGGTTGGTTTAGACCACTATCGCGAAAGAAACCATAATGCCCGAAAAATTCAAGAAACTGCCTTCAGAAGAATGATTGACCTTAGTCTTGAACTCAAGCTTCCCATTCAGGTTCATTCTAGATCTGCTGGAAGAGCTGCATTAGGAATCTTACAGGATGCAAATGCAGATCAAGTTCACATGCATGCATTTGATGGGAAAGCAAGTCATGCACGACGAGCGTCGAAAGATTTGGGTTATTACTTCTCAATACCAACCTCAATTGTCAGATCGCCGCAAAAGAGGAAACTCGTGAAAGCTGTAGAGATTGAGAGGCTCCTAGTGGAAACAGACAGTCCAGTTCTTGGTCCAATTAAAAGCGAGAGGAATGTGCCCGCCAACTTACCAATTGTTCTAAAAGAAGTTGCACTGATTCTTGGGAGAGATGTAGAGGAACTTCGGAAAATAATCCTCGACAACACTTGTAGATTATATTCAACAATCAAGTGACATAATTCATAAGCGCGTCTTTGTGTGGACCTTAGTTGACTCAGGATGAAAAGTGACATCGAACAACGACTTCGTAAGATTGTTGAGGTTACAACTAAAAAAGAAGCAATCAATGAATGGAAAAAATCTGCTCAAGATCAGAAGGTTCCTTTATACAACTACAGGGCAGATCATATCGATGAGGTGGTTGCATTATCGAAGCACTTAGCAGAAGGAACCAATGCAGACATGGATGTGATAACTCTTGCAGCATGGCTTCATGACCTCGACAAGCCAGGAGTTGGTGGAATCCCTACTCAACATCATGGGATTGTGAGTGCAGAGATGGCAGAAGAGATTCTGACCCAAGAAGAAATCAATCCTGCCACAATAGCGAAGGTTTCGGATGTGATAAGAAAGCATGTGGGCCTTACTCTAGATGAACCTCTAGAACCCATTGAAGCACAAATCATCTGGGAAGCTGATAAGATACTCAAACTAGGGGTGATTGGATGGATTCAAGGCATACTGAATGGAATTAGGTTGTTTCCGGGTAGAAGTATAAAACAAATAGCTAATGACCATAGAGAGTTTCTCCTACTTGCTGAATCGATTGTTAACTGTGTGGCAACTGATAAAGGCAGAACCATCGCTCAACAAAGATTAAGGACATTGCAAATACTGTCAGAAACCCTTGATAGAGAACTTGAACTAGAATGATAGGAAGTGGCACTAACGAAGAGAAAAATCAGAACAGTTGGTATTGTAGCAATTGGGAACGAATTACTAGATGGAAAAGTTCTCGAATCAAATTCAAACTGGATGACAATGCAACTGATACCTCTTGGTCTCGAAATCAAAAGAAGAGCGCTAGTGAAGGATGAGATAGAAGAGATTGGTCAAGCAATTGATTTCGTTAAAGCAACAAGTGATATGATCATAACCTCAGGAGGACTAGGTCCAACACATGATGACATGACATTGAAGGCATTAGCCAGTCACCTAAAGTTAAAACTCGTTGAGAATCCAGAAGCTATTGAAATCATAGAGAGACAGTACAAAACACTACACGAGAGAGGAATAGTGCAGTCACCAGAAATGACTTCGAGCAGAAAGAAGATGGCACATATTCCTGAGGGCTCCAAAGCACTTGACAATCGTGTAGGAGGAGCTCCAGGTGTGATGATACAAAATGAGAATGTTACAATCTTCTGTCTGCCTGGAGTCCCTAGTGAGTTGAAATTCATCTTTGAGGATTCAGTTTTACCTTGGTTGAATGACCGTGTAGCTCAAGTCTTCCATGAAGAAGTAATTGAATTCGAATTGAAGGATGAGTCAGTCTTCGCTCCTGCTATTGAGGAGGTCATGAAGAAAGTTCCAGGGGTTTGGATCAAGTCCATGCCAAAGATGTATGGAACTTCAAAAACACTCCAGGTTTGGCTGTCTGCAAGAGGACAAGACATCTCTACACTAGACGAACTCATTCAACGAGCCATCTTGGCACTAGAGAAGACCACTGGATTGAAATCTAGTCCAGTTGATCTCTAACTCTGCCGATAGATATATTCACCAGTGTGTTTGGAACTCGGAGAGAGTGGAACACGAATGCAGGCGGATTTTTCGATTATATTGGAAGATATAATCGTCTATTTCATCGCAGTAGTCTATGCAGGGATGGTTCTAACAATAGCAGATTTGGCACGAAAGAAACTAAACCTAGGGTCTGAAACAACAAGGAGAATTGTCCATCTATTTGCAGGTGCGGCGATTTGGACAGTTCCATTCTATCCGCATCCATGGGTTGCAACTCTTGTGGCACTAACTTTCGTAATCATGCTAGCACTTGCGAACACGGATAGGTTCGGTGGATTCTTCGCAGCGATGGCGAGACCAGAGGATTTGGAGCATAATAGTGTGAGAGGTCCATTCTGGTACGCTGTATCCATAACAATCCTCACTGGCATTTTCACTTTCACTGGCTATCATTCTCTCTATTTTATAGCTGCAGCAGCTATTCATATTATGATGTTAGGGGATGGTATGTCTGCACCAATAGGTATGAAATATGGAGCCAATTCTACACGAGTCATTTTTGGTTCAAATAGAAGTATACCTGGAACTCTGGCAGTTTTTGCTTTTGGTTTCATAGGGTCTCTTATAGCTTTTTGGTGGTTTGGAATTTTTTCTGTTCAAGTCTTCTTATCAGGGGGGAACATTCTATGGTTTGAGATGATTATTCTTGCACTGACTGGCGCATTGACAGGCACAATTGTTGAGCTTGTTAGTCCAAAAGGCACAGACAATATCACGCTACCCTTAGTGACTTGTGTTGTAATATTTCTAGCTGCAATGCAATTAGGTCTTATAATTTAATAGACCTAAGAGTCAACCACAAGTCGGTAGTAATAGGATTTTCCAGCAGTTGGACTATCACGTTCTATTCTGATAACCTGACCGGGTCTCGCACCCAAGACACGTGCGGCCGGGTCTTGCGTTCGAATTCGAGGCAGCTGAGTTTTCTTTATACCATAATGATCAAGAACCATTTGAATCTCAGATTCCTCTGCAATTACATGAGGCGGTACCATCTCATGGTCAAACAAATCGAATGATGCATAATGACCCTCAACAAGCTCGACTCGCGAAGCTTTGGCATACTTTTTGGAAGCTGGAGTAAAACGAGAACCTCCAACAAGCATCCCTCTCTGAGAATCAGTTTCTTCCATTTCTTTAACAAGATCCCGAATAAGAGCTACTCCAACAACCTTTGGTTCTTTCAGTACCCAGACTGTATACTTCAGGGTAACATCTTTTGATTCTCTAGTAGGGAATAGCACAAATCTATCATCATACTCAAGCAGTTCGCTTACAGTGAACCCACGTAATGCGAGCAACGATCGTGTTTTGAATACAAGAGATGGTATCTCAATTTTCTCAGGTTGATCAGACAAAGTAACAAACACCCAATCTAGTGGGTCAGTTCGAATTCGTTGATATAAACAATCCGGTGGAAATAAGCTAGTTACTACTAGAGTCAACTACTAGCCTGTAGTAGTATGTCAATCCTGCTGTAGGACTATCTCTCTCAACACGGATAATCTCTCCCGGATTTGCCCCCAGCACCTTCACAGCAGGATCATCTCTGAAGATTCGAGGTAGTTGATTCTTTTTGATTCCATAATGATTCAAAACAAGTTGCACCTCATCGTTTGATGCAATAATGTGTTTAGGAACGAGTTCATGTTCGAAGAGATCGAAAGAAGAATAGTTCCCGACTATGAGCTCGATTCTAGATGATATAGCAATCTTCTTCGCGGCTGGTGTAAACCGGCTTCCACCAACAAGCATACCACGCACAGAGTCAGTTTCCTCCATTTCACGAGCAAGGTCTCTGATAAGAGCAACTCCAACAATCGTAGGTTCCCTAAGAACCCATACTGTGTATCTTTTTAATTGACCATCAATTTCTCGCTCGGGATACATAACGAACTTGTTTTCATATTCTAGAACCTCATTAATAGAATAGAATCTGAGGTTCAGAAGACTTCTTGTCTTCAAAACTGCACGGGGTAATTCAATCATAAGGATGAACTCCAAGAAACGATAGCATCGCATCGCCCTTTGGAGTGAATATAAACATTATCAAGTGTTCATTGATTGTATCAATCAATCGTCTTCATAGAGTCTCATTGGTTGGTTACAACAGACCAATGTTCCGACACCTGATTTCTTCACTTCAATGACCTGTTGACAGATGTCACAAACGTATATTCCACCTTCTTTCGCCATTTTTTGAACATCCATTAATGAATGAGTTATAGGTTAATTTCACAGATTTATGGGTTTCTGACCAAAGAACCTTGTATGCTTTTACGAGATTGCTCTTTAGCAACACCGTACGAAGATACAAATACTGTAATAACCTTCAAGCAATAGGACAGGTATGAGGCGATTCATTTGGTTGGTATTACAAAGGGAATGATTGCTGATGTTCATAAAAAGAGGGATATTCGTCTTCCAGATGATTTCTTCAACAATGCAGAATTGAAAGATATGAAGGCTGCAATGGTGATCTACTTTGAGAGATCTGGAGAAATCCGTCTGATACCTATGATGAAAGAGGGCGGTGCTCGAGTCAGACTAGAGGTCGAAAAGGTCAATCCAGCATTGATGCAAACAATGACGCAATTATTCAAACAACATGATCTCAAAGTGTTATTCACAACAGGATTTTGCTTTGAAGCAAGTAGATGTATCTACGAGGTTTACTTTTCGGCCGATAACATCAAAGGTAAGCAAGATACCATTAGAAAGACAATTGAGAGTATCCCAGGACTTTTTGAGAGTGAATTTGAGATTCTAGAAATTGGTCAAGAATGGTAGAGTCTGAGTAGATTACAGGATACGCAATGCTACATTTTCTTTGACATTAGTTTCTACTGTTTCTAGCTTCACATTGAGAAGAGATTCCAAATAACCTCGAATGAATGGCGCGGGATAGAATGGACTTCCAATCACGATAAGATTGTCATTTAATGATATTGAACCCCATCCATTATCTTGCAGGAGTCTCAGTACTAGATTTCTGCTTTTCTCATTCTTGGGATCTTCTCCATGAAAGAGACGAACAGCATCAGCAATCGGAGCTTGTTTACCAGCAGTTTCTCCCAACTCGTACTGGTCTGTTGGAGTCAAAGCAGAGAAGAAGAGGGAGGTAAGAGTTTCAGATTCAAATACAGACCTCGATGAATTCACATATATTCCACGATCGGTCCATTTGTGAACTGTAAAATCGAGAAACCATCTAACTGAGTCCTCAATCAATTGTGCACGTGATCTACCAACCCGCTCTTGTACAAGATTGTCAATTCTATTGACAAGTGATTGACTCATTGTGACACTAATGATTTTCTTCTTATCAGACTCATCGCTTTTCGACAACTAAGCAAACCTCCAAATCTACTCTCACGCCTCATCGAAGTCAATAGACAGTATTCGTGTCTACTTAATTTCACTAGAACAAATGCAAAGCTACTATATGAGTTCTTTGGGAGAAGGATTTGTTGGAGAATGTCAACAAGTAAACCTTAATCGGAGCTAATAACTGAATTTGATTGACAAACAATGACATACAGTGAACTCTGGCTTGAATCTGAGGGGGGACTATCAAAATTTCGAGTTGCTCTTCTTGCGCCAGAAGATTTTGAAATACCTGATGGTTTTACTTGTAGGGATGATCAGCATAGGCTTGGGAAGAAATTCTACGTTTCTGATTGGATAGATGGTATTGTTGCGGCCAAAAAAGCAATCGATGCCGCCGCCCAGTTTTACACAGATAGAGATCTTAAGTTCCTCTACTTCCGTGAGATAAGAAAACCAAAGTAGTTGTTGAAAAATAAGAGAGGAGGGGTGAAACACCCCCCTAAACTCACGGCCATGCCACTAGTCCAACTAGAGCTGGATTGAGTATTACTATAACACCAACTGCAATTGCGCCAAGTCCAACAAGTACACTTACTGGAACCGATGCAAAAATCTTGCCGATGAGCTGAATTAGTTTAATGATCAGTCCACCAACAACATACGCAACGCAAAATATGATGAATCCTATAACTAACAGACCCTTGCCGGATGTGAGCCAAACAGCTGCTTCTCCAATAACAGGAATTAATGGATCAGCATATGGAATCAAGAACATGTAGACGGTTGCGGCTCCAAATGCAGCTACGGCCAGGGCAAATACTAGGGCTAATGGGAATTTAGATAGAACTCTCATAACAAGTGAGAATCCCATGAGGACCAGAACACCTGCGACAATTATCGCATCAGGTTGTACTGACCATACAACATATCCAACGAATATGTCAAGAATTCCTACAAAAAAGCCCAAGTAGGTTCCAATGGCAACAAGCCCATCAAAGATGGTGCCTAACAATGGAATTGGGTCTGTAATATTCTCCAATAGCCATATGGCCAAGAGACCTCCAGACAATATTAGCGTCCATGCGAGAATCCAGTCATCCTGGAAAAACAACATGATATCAGCTAAAGTCCAGTCGAGAAATGGGATTTGAAGCATTATTACACCTCATCCTAACTACAACCGTCAATAGCACCTGGGCAAATAAATCATTCTTACGTCAGTTTAGACCCATCATCGTGGATGATAGTATGAATGAAACCCAGAATAATAGAGCACAGATTATTCCGATTAAAATTGGACGTCTTCCACTGACCATTCGTGTGTTCTGATATCCTGTTGACAAGGTTGTGACACCAAGAGTGACAAGTAGAGGTAGGATGTCCAGTATGGTTATACTTCCCGGTGTCCAGGCCGGACCTTGTGAAAGTAATGCGCCGATATACAGAAAGGGAGCTAACGAAGAAAGCATACCTAGAACTGCTGCACTTGTTAGGGTGAGAAGATAGACTTTCATTCTTTGAGCTGCTATTATCGAATCGCGCTCTTTGGCAACTGCAGATCGCTTAACCAGACGGGAGGCAATCTTTGAGAGGCGAATGCCTGCATCGGTTGCCGATGTTTCGCACATCAATGCAATCATGTTAAACATCTGAGAAACTCTCTGGCCAAGTGCTGCATCTGAGGCAAGCCGCATTGCTTCAGTGATGCTCTTCTCATCAGAATACACAGCTTTTATTGCAATGTCAACAAGTCTTTGTGCGTCCGGGTCCAAGTCATCCCGGATATTTGGCAGCGAAACCTCCAATGTATCACCAGTGCTAAGACGTTCACCAAGAAGAATGAGAAAGTTGAGGAATTCGTCATACTCCGTGATTATGTCCTTTTGAGATGGAGCGATAAGCGTATCATCTCTGGGTCTGTCGAAGTATGCTGAGAACTGACGTGAGAATCGACTCTTCAGCAATGCATTCATGACTACAAACACAGGAATCATCAGCAGAATCAGGAGATTTGTTGAAAATCCCGCAAGAGAAACTGCTAGTGTAAACATGATTGGCACATAGGTGACGAGTGCTGCTACTATCAGTAACCGACTCTCTAACTCGAGATTTTTCTGCCTAAGAGCTAGATCTGCTTCAAAGGATTCACCTGATAGAGTTTCAATGAGATCGGTCTTCTTTTCCAGAGATGATAATATCGCTAGGAAATAACGTCGAAGGTCATCGGATGGTTGATCCTTCGCAAAGTCCATCAGACAAGTTTCAGGTGGCGTTCCTTCATGGATTCTCACAATCATCTGTTGGAAAGCTTTGGAGAGATATGGATGCTCAGATTGAGCAACCATCTCAATTGCATCAAAAATCGTTCCACCTGTTTGGAATACTAGAATGAACTGCTCAAAGACTAAATCAGCCTCCTCTGAGAGACCTAATTTGTAGCTGTTCATCACAGACACAGGATATGCTGCAATTATGTAGTATGTCACAACTCCAGCCATACCTGCAAGAGGAGCGACTATGAGAATACTTAGTTCGAGAAGTGTAAGAACGAAAACCACCAGAAGAAGGACAAGAACCGAGAATAGATTAGCTGCAGCTTTGACACCTGTCACTGAGATATCCATGAGTGGTGCAAGAAACTTGACAGCTTTCTGTAGCTCCTTGTCATCATGTTTACGGCTCGTACGCCCTGCGATTCTTTCACTGAATCTGCAGAGTTTCTCATACAACAACATCGAGTCCTCTATGAGGAATGTCTTTGATGGTTCTCTTAAATTGCCCGATGTTTGAAAAGAAAAAGAATCCCTAGAGTTCCTTCATGAGGAACCTAGGGATATATTGAGGAATTTACCGTCGCCGTCGGATTAACCAGATAACAGCAATGACACCAACAACTAGAACAATCACCAAGATGCCGCCGCTATCGCCAGGCTCAGCAAAGAGACTTGTGTAAGCAGTGTAGACAGGATCCTGTTGAACTCGAAGTCCATTCCATTCTGGAAATGTCACAGCATACCACCAGTTAGTGTTCGTGAACGCAGTATTGACGTTTGCTACCATCCCACCTACTGTAGCGTAAGTATTCTGGAGCTGAGTCGACAGACCATATGACATGTGTGCAAAGAGCCATGCAGATAATGGAGCTTGCCATAGGATAAGGACAAGATCACTTAGTCTTACACCGAGAAGTGTATTCAATGCTGTCAAACCACTATCAGCTACAGTGTCTGTGGTTTCATTGATGAGATCATACGAACGACCAAATCCAATATCAAAAGCGCGTTCATTTGCACCAACTCGGATTGTTACATTTTCATCCATTGGTGTGGTGTCTGTCGGTGAAGCAATGGTATTTCCACTTGTCGTGCCAACCACTGAGTATTCACTAGCGAAGACAGACATGAAGTGAACTGCAGATATTTCCATGTTGTCGGATATGATGTCACTAGGATTTTGGTCAAAACCCCAGAGTTTGAGTTCATGGACTTGACCAATCGTGTACAAAGTTTCGGCATGAACTTCTCCAGTTTCCTCAATTATGATGTCATACTGAATCGTGAGTTCACTGATGACGACTTCAAGAATCGGTATAGCTAGTGAGAGCCAAAAGCCTACAGGTCCCCCTGTTGCAGCAACAATCCTGCAGGTCAGATTATAATAGTGCATTCCCATGCGATAGTGATTATCATCAAGCTTTGTAGCAGGAATTGGTACAACCGAAGGAACATATTCGGGCCAAGTTGTCGAATTTGCTACTGGTACGACATACCAAGCATCATCTTTGGTCACACCAATATCTGGAAGCTGATTATCACCAAAGGTTTCGTTGTGTACCAATAGGAATGCAAAGATTGCTCCGATAAAGACCTCCTGATTTCCGGGAGTGATGAAGTGCATTCCAAACAACTGGTATGGTACAATCAATTGTTGACCATTGCTATGATTGAATTCATTGAATGCAATCAGGAATGCTTCAAAATCACCCACATTTACAAAGGAGGTTGTTAGACTACCATTCCCGTCACCCCCTTCTACAAAGAGGGAATCATTTGTCCAGTACTCTTCAGTAAAGGTGTGGCCAAAAATTGCTACTTCATCACCTGCGGTCCAAGCACTAGTATTGGGAATAAGTATAAACGGCATCATTAGAAGAACTACGACCCAGAGGGTCATTAGCTTGCTTTTTGTAAAGCGCAAATCAAACTCACCATCCATTTTTACTGAAGTTTATATTAAAAGACAAATGTATGATAGATTCATTGAGTGAATCTACCAAAAGTCAGTGAGTCTTGTCTGATTCCGGAACGCAGTATAAATTTTGCTAGTTTCCAACCATCTGTGCATTGGTATGCGTAGTTTTGGTGCGATGTAATTGAGGGCTTCATCAAGACTACTGAAGCTCTCCATAGTTGTTTCTAGTGCTCTCTTTGCAATCTCTCTGAATCTCCATACTCCTAGAGGTATCCATTGCTGTGGGTCGATCTCCATGAAGACAATAACTCCAGCCTGTCGTCGGATGTTGACCAGATACTGGAGTGCAGGAAGTCTGGCAGCATAATACGCTCCAACAACATCCCTTGCATAGTCCTTCCGACCCTTGAACCACTCATGGTCTGAGATGATAGGTGGTTTTAGTCCACCTAGCCAGGACTCCATGGCTTCGAATTGCCAGCCACTAGGAAGAAAGAGAAGAGCTACAGTGTTCCCAAGAGCACTGTCAATGCTCACTCTGTAGTCATTGATCCAGGGGTTCCTCAAGACTTCTCTGTGGAGTTGTCTGCCGATGATATCATCTGCAGCAGTTATACTCCATTTGGTTGGAACAAGTCTTCGTGTCTTCTTCTGACCGATAGTTCCTACAGAGAAGAGTCTAGTGATATGCTCGAGTCTGATGCCGCTGTCAAATAGATTCTTGATTCCTGTGACAGCCTTGAGATCTGTATCAGATGTTACTCTATCAACTACCTTGGGGACATTGGGATTATCATCCAGCTTGAATGAGCGAAGAGGAGCGGATGGACCAATTGGGAGAGTTACATCAGAGAAGACTGATGTGAACTGAGGTCTCTTGAGCAGTGTAGCCTCAGACACAAGAGGAGTATCTGATAGAGCCAAGGTTTGAGTTTCAGCAAGGTCTCGTGATGGATTAGATGCTGCAGTTACTGGGATGTATTTCTTTGTCCTGACGAGGCTGAAACGAAGTGACAGTATCTCATCAATCGTTTTGTTCAACCAATGATCAGGACGTTCCATATACTTGGCTTCGTCAGATCGTACAGGAGGTACAAGGGGTCCAGCTAGTACCTTTGGATAACCACTCTCACCAACAAAGACAGAAGGAGGAGAAGCTCCCGTCAGATCCATTCCTGTGAAAGCATCATCAATTCTCGCCTGAGCCTTGGCCCTAATCAGGATTGGACATGGTTTGATGCCACAGAGATGACGATGTCCCATGCATTTGGCACATACTCTATCGTTATACGATTGCTTCCTTGCCTGTTCAGGCTGAGGTTCTAATTTCATCTGCTCCAATGGACTTTCATCCAGTTCTGGTTTCTTCTGAACACGAATATGTTATGCTCTGACACTTTTAGACCTA
>JAEOUL010000096.1 GCA_016839345.1 Candidatus Thorarchaeota archaeon
ACCTGCATTGCCATACTACACACTGTGTCTAAGTATGGGATGCTTGGCGTTCAGTAATGTAATCTGTGATTTAGTAGGATGGTGTCCATAGTCTATTGACCAAAGGTTAAACGAACCAACACATCAGATGTAGGGCATATAGTCACGCCGCTTCCCTAATCTCTCTGCAATAAAGCCACCACATGCCAGGGGTGGGATGAACATAACTATCCCAAGAATCATTAGTCGAAGAATAAAAGGGATTGATGGTGATGCTAACCAGTTCACAAAGGGAGTAGCCAGCACGTTCAGAAGATATACCCAACCAAGTGCGAGTGGCATACTGAAGAGACATGCACCTCCAACAATCCACACAGTTTTTCTGAATCTGAAATTGCCTAGCTTCTTCCGGGATAAATAGATGAATGACCCTCCAACACTTGTGACAACAATCCATGTCAATAGCTGGTATGATTCCCAGACTCCAATACCAATATACACAACATATAGGACAAATGCAGACCCAAGAGAAAGAGCCACGACGAGAGTTTTCCAACTACTCCAACTAGGTGATGCAGTTCCTGTATCCGTGATACGCATCTGCACTCGCTGAATAATTCTCAAGTCATGACTCATATTTATCTTCGTCCACTCAGCCATCTATGATAACAATGGTGCTGACATCATATAATCCCTCTGAAAGTGAAGTGATGCACAGTAATCACAACATCACAAGCAAATTGCAGAGATCCACACATTTCATCGCGAGCCTACACCTTTAAGATGCCTCATAAGGTTGTATGCAAACAGAAAATGTAGACTTGAAAAAAGGGTGGATGAAATAGTAGACAAGGGGTCCACGATACTGAAACCTACCATTGCCGTACCGTGAGTATCACTCCCGTTTCTATATGACCAGAGTAGGGTTAAGATATAGAAATAGTCGCTTAGCTGAAGCATCTAAGCTTGAAGGAGGTGTTCAGCTCACCGCTACTAATGTCCGAGGCGTGCAATTCCAAAGTGTGCTTCGCACAGTACCTAGAGTTGTTCAAGGGCTGTTGTGTTGTATAAACGATACCTCCATCCTTTGTTGTCGATTTTTTGCAATGATGTTGAAAACGAGATGATTTGCTGTTTCATGATTTTGATTCAGCTTGTTTTCTCTCATAACGTGAAACTACAAAAGGCCATCCCATGTAGAAAATAATCCCTCCAATCACTGTAATTTCCAAAGCCATTATCGGAGTGTTAGCGTTTACTGTGCCCATAAAGAATGGCACGTTCATGAATGCTGCATAGAGACTGAATGCATAGACCATTGTGATAATGATTCTATCCGATTGTTTACGATTCTGTACTCTCCGAACTGCTTGGATTGCCAAGATCGCCTCTTTTCCGTGATCTGTAAGAGCATACAATCCGTTCTCATTGAGATGGATGAGTGTTCCCAGTTTTCCGATGTGATGTTGCAAGTTTCCACTACTTGAGAGTTTTAATTTATGTTTCAACTCGGAGAATCCTAAAGTGTAGTCATGAAGTAAGAAGAGGGTTCTGATTCTTGTGTCATGAGATATGGCTTCAAAGAGAGAGGCTTCTGATTTCCCATCCTCCAAGTTTTCGTCAGAATCATTTGAGATTGTCAAGAACGCTTAACCAACTAGAATTAAGGTGCGGACTAATAATACCCCGTTTCAGGACCATTGTCCAGCAAACAGTCTTTGAATACCATATTGATTTGTCTAGAAGTGAATCGTTGTCCTGTAACCTCCATTCCTTGTTGACTATTATTTCCAAGATTCAAGTTTGCTACTTACAAAGAACTTCAGATCAGGACATCCTCGTAAAAGAAACAAATTTATCGTCGATTTGATGTACCCTCGAAAATAATTTAGGCATATGACCAAAATTACGATTACATTTGCCGTGGATTGGTGTCAAGCAATGAATTATCCTACTCAGAAGGGCCATCTTTTAAGGATGAGGCTGAGTGATGCAGTAGCTTTCAATAGCATATTGGAGGTTTGTATAAACATTGACCTCGACCAATTTAATTGAACAATATCTTGTAATTGAGGATGCCATTGAACAGTTCTTTGAGGGTGCCCTTGGAGGAATCACGATAATAGGGGCTGATTACAAGATAGAGTATGTCAATGACAGAGTGTGCGAAATCCTCGGTTTATCAAGAGATGAAATAATCAATCAGGATTTCAGACGATTTTTACACCAAGATAGTCTTGGAGTGTTATCTGAAAGATATGAGAAGAGACTACAGGGCCATGCAAACAGACAAACCTATGAAGCCAAGATTATCGATTCACAAAACTGTTCGATAGATGTCCAAATAAGAAGCACTATTCTAAAAACAAAGGGAAATGAGTTCAAGATACTCGGTCAGATAATCGATATTACTCGAGATAGAAGAATCGAAGAAGCCCTATGCAAAAGCGAGCATCTCTATCAAACTCTAGTGAGTACTATGAACGAGGGTCTAGGAATCATTGATGATGATGGAATCCTTACTTTTGCCAACGAAGCTTTGTGTATGATGCTTGATTACGATGAGAATGAACTTCTGGGTAAGCCGACGACCGAAATATTGCACGGATCTGACAAGAATGAAGTCTTAGAAAGAATCCAACAACGAATAGCTGGAAAAAACGTCCGTTATGAAGCGACTCTCATTCATAAATCTGGTAAAATGATTCCTGCGAGGATTTCAGCATCTCCTCATGTGTGTTATACAGGGAAATGTACCGGAACTTGCGTTGTTTTCACCGATATTACCAAAGAGAAGATTGCTGAGAAACAACTTCAGACTACCAAAAATCGAGCACTACTATATCTTGATTTAATGAAACATGATATCAGAAACTATCTACAAGAAATTCAAGTTTCATCTGAGCTACTGAGATTCAAAAATCAGGATCCATCGACGCATGAGCTGGTAGAAAATATCCTCAATGCAATACTAAAATCGACTAAAATCATTGCAGAATCTCGAACAATTGAACAATTGGCTGATATACCACTACGCGAAAGGTTACTTGATGCGGTCGTACGTGAAAGTGTAAAGGACGTTTCTATACTCCTCGATGATTTATTGATCGAACTTTCAATTGATGTGACTCGTGCCTATGTTAGGGCGGATGAATATCTAGAGGTTTTACTATCCGACCTACTATCTAATGCGTATATTCATAATCACAATGATATCAAGCGAGTCTGGGTTAATCTTACAGCGAATCATGATATGTATGAACTCCTCATTAGCGATAACGGTCCTGGTATTCCTGAGAATGTCAGGAGCAATCTGCCCAAACCTGGAAGTCGCTTTGGAATAGGTCTTCATCTGACCTATCACATTGTTGAGAAATATGGTGGAGCAATAGAGATTTCTGATAGAGTTGTGGGTGACTCAAGTCAAGGCACAACAATTAAGATTGCTTTTCCAATTTTGTCAAAGAGTTTTTAGATGTCACAGACAAATCACATCTTCTTACAAACCACTTCACCTTCTCGAAATCTCTGATATAGAGTGGAATCAACTATTGAAAGTATTACAATGGCTTGTTGATGAGTCTTTACCACAAAATAACCAAGATGGAGTTCCAATCTCAACTCATTTCATTCTAAGAACTGCAGCTTTTCTATGATTGGTCTGTGTTACATATCTGTTTGAATTCAGAAAGGCCAAGTTCAAGCTGACGAATCATAGTGTCGATTTCACAATGTACCCCATAGACAAGCATAGTTTTTTCATGTTTTTTCATAATTACGGACTACATCAGTAAAAACCGAGAATCATCGCAATGGTAAGGAAAGTTCTGTTATTTCGGAACCTAATAGATAACATACCTAAGAACATTGGACTTTACTCAGTAGGAATCATGTTTCTTCTTATGTTTCGTTTCACATTTGATCTGTTACAGATCCTGGTTGGACTACTTGCCTTTCTGGTTTCTTATTCCTCAATTTATGTGCTAAACGACTTATTTGATGCTGAAGAAGACAAGATGGATGAAAGAAAAGCTGTGAGAAAACCAATAGCCTTGGGAGTTGTCAGTAAAAGGGAGGCTCAAATTACTACCATTTCAATTCTGATTTTGGGTCTTCTACTCTCCATTCTCCTTAACCTGTTATTCTTCTGTGTCGTTGGTTCATTAGTTCTCATCAACCTCATATACTCTATTTCGTTGACAAGCATCTGGAAGCAGAGCCTAGAAGATGTACCCCCAAAAAGCTTGAAGCACACGAATCTTGGACTGCCTTTAGTTCTTCTCATGCAAATTCTGAAGATTTTTCTTCCGTGGGCATTTAGCAGTCATGTGATACAATTCCCTATTCTTTTTGCAATTGGATTTTCTTTCATCTATGCGATTCTCTTCAGAGGTTACAAAGAATATCGAACAATCGGAGAATCCGTCATGCATGCACCGTTCTCCTTTGGATTTGCGAGTGCCTTTTTTATATCCTCAATGAGTCTGTACCCTGAACCATTAATTCAAGGATTACTTGTGATTTACATACTTGCAGGAATTGTGTTTTTCCGGAATTCATACCTTACTGATAGGAGGGTCCTGCTACTGAGTCCAGTTTACATCCTTCTTGGAATCATCATTCTTTTCATCTTGATAACAAGCATGTAGGTGCATTAGAATCCGAAAAGCATCATCTTTTAATACAGGATTGACCCCTTACTCAGTTCCAAGTGGTGATTTGTGTGGTATATTGTCAACATTGCGGTCAACAAAACGATGACAATGCTGAGTTTTGTGCTCAGTGTGGTGCAGCACTACAGGCAATTGAAAGGCCAAGAGAAGTAAGAACAGACGCCAGAAGACCTGGAGAGCCTAAAGACGATGAATGCTTTGGACTTCCAAATGGTGATGCCATCTGTGGAGTCATTTTTGGAGGAATAATCATCATATCTGGACTGTCTTGGATACTTGGTTGGGACTTCACAACTCTGTGGGAAACAGCGATTGGTCCTTATCTAGTCATAACCTTTGGTGCATTGATTATTTTAGGTGCTATTTACAGCTCAACCCGTAAGAAACGGCGATACCAATAGTCTGAGAGAGGATCAATTCAAAATCTTGACACGGGTCAAAAGAGTACGCTTCATGTATGAGCGTATCGATAATAGAGGATTCAAAATATTCCTTTTCTTCAGGATAAAGGATGATTGCAGGTCTTATCATCACATTGCATGCATACCCTCTCATGTTCACCCTTTGACATCACGATTCTGTTGAGAATCCACAGAAGAATGACACAAAGGATGTAGAGATCCACAGTGAGATTTTCCGCGATTCTATTTGCTCCTACAAGAAGAAGGAACGCTCCAAAAACAAAAATGACATTCAGAGCAAAACGGAAAAATCCTCTCTTAATTGAAACTAATCTGTAAAGCTGATGTTGAATAAGTCCAATGAGTACTCCTGAGAAGCCTATCCAAAATACTAGTAGTTCGTTGATGAACGAAATTCCAAGGAAGAAATACACTACACCTCCTAGAACTGAGAAAACCGCCCCCGTTGTCAGGCCTGTGCAGCCTGCACAAAAAACCTCGTTTCCAATTTGGAGAACATGATCTGAGAACGGATCACAGGAATAGTGATGTCCCCGAAGAGCAGGTTTTCGTTGGAGCACTTCAGTTTCTTGTGAATCATCATACTCCACTTTCTTTGATTTACGAGGAACCAACCGAGAAAAGCTAGATGGTCGAACTCCTACAACTGCACCAAGCAAGCAAATGATAATGAAAATTAATCCAACAAACTGTGGTTGCGAAACCAGATCCGGGGGGGCTATCATTGTACGCAATACAATCAGTGGTATCAAGCCTAATCCTAGAAGAGATAAAATCTGCAGCCAAAATGACAATGATTTTGATGAACTCTTCTCTGACATTACTTGAACAATCCTCTCAAGGCTCCCATCACTCCTTGGCGAGCCATGTATCTGTATGTTCTTCTCTTAATCTTGTTGCTTGAGAACACTCCTGTTATTCGCCTCTTCATTGATCCATAGAAACTCCGATAACACATGTAAAGTTCCTCTTGGACTTCCATTCGTGAGAGATGCTCCGTTGACATAATCGCATGTATCATGTCATAATGTGCCCAGTTTGTATCCTCAATCCACCCATTCTGTACAGCCTCATCGTAAAGACGAGTTCCAGGGTATGGAGTCAAAATCATGAAAATTGCAATATCAGGATCAAGATCATTGACGTATGCTCGTAGACCTCGCATGGTTTCACGAGAATCACTACGCTCTCCAATTATCAGTGTAGCCTGAGCGAAGACATCATTTAGTTTTAGAAGCTCCATGGCATCTTTCGACACTGATGGGTCTATTCGTTTGTTGAACGCAGCAAGAGATTCAGGACTGTGACTTTCAACTCCTGCAAGAATCCAAGTCAATCCAGCTTTACGTAATTTAGGTAGCAAACTCTGGTGTGTAACAATATCATCACATCTAGCCTGCATGAACCACATGATATCTTCAGCAAACCCTCTATTGATGATTTCATCGCACAGCTCATCAGTTCTTTTTCCTAACCCGAAATTGTCATCTGTGAGCCAGAAGAATCTAGTTCCGAACTCGTTGTAACAGAACTCAAACTCATCTGCAATTCGCTTTGGAGTTTTTGATCGCCAAGTTCTTCCCCAAAAAGTACATTGAGTGCAGAAATTACAATCATGTGGGCAACCTCTTGAGGCTTCGACAAGAGCATAAGGTGTATCACGTCCAGCCATCATTGTAAAATGATACTCTTTCATATATTGGCCAACTAAATCATATGCAGGAAATGGTAGGTTCTCAAGATTGTCAAAGAGCGGACGGTCATCAGTTTCTATGATCTTGTCTTTGTGTCTGAAGGTGATTCCTTTCACATCTGATAGAGAAGTCTGTCCCTTTAATGCACAAACAACTTCAAGGAGAGTTTGTTCCCCCTCTCTCCTTACCACTATGTCCAGTTCTGGATAGGCTTCAAGACTCTCTTTCGCGAGTACAGTATAATGCTGACCTCCCACAATAGTGGTTATCGATGAATCGACTGTTTTTGCAATCCCTATTGTCCGGAGCCCTCGGTATGCGTTACAGGTAGATAGGGAACTCGGTGCCACAATATCAGGATGAAATGCTTCAATATGGTCTTTCAATCCACTCCATGAAATTCTCTCTGCATTGCAATCTACGACTTCTATCTGAAGTGAATCATCATGCTCTCGGAGATATGCCGCCAGATTGAGAATCCCGAGCGGCGGTGGAAGATATTCTCCCATTACAAACCAGAAGTCTTTTGGAGGTTCCACAAACATGATTCGCATATTAGAACATCTCGCAAGAGAATCTACAATTAAACCCCAGGAACTAAAATACCTTCTCAGCTAGGGAGCTATGTTTCTCTCAATAGTCAATGTGTTCATATGTGACAGCTAATCATTGGAGATACAGTTGGTTTAGGAACTAGGTGTTTGTATTGGACTCAGTAGACATAGGTATTCTGAGAGCTCTTGGAGAGAACTTTTGAGCATCCTACCAAGAAATGGGCAGAGAATTAGGAATGGCATCAAATGGAGTATTGGCTTGACAATACTTTGATTCACATATTTCTGCATCTGCTCCCATGATGCTCAGTCTGTTTGTTATAGGCCATCTGCCCCACGCAGAGAGTCCCCGACGCGGGTCTATGCGTACACGAGTAGGTTAAAGAAAGAACCATGATTTTGTCCAACTATGGCAAAAGTAGAAATTGATCCAGGAGGATCACCCTTCCCCAAACCGATTGTACTCATAGGCTCGATGGTTGAAGGTCGACCAAATTTCATTACAGTTGCATGGTTCAATCGCATGAGTAGAACTCCAAACATCTGGGGGGCATGTGTGGGAAAAACGAAGCATACAGTCCAAGGAATAAAGGAGAACAGAACATTCAGTGTCAACTTTCCAGCCGCAGATTTAGTGGTGAAGACTGACTATTGTGGTATTCGTTCTGGAAAAGATGTGGACAAGTCAAAATTGTTCGATGTATTCTACGGAGCACTGGGAAACGCTCCCATGATTCAAGAATGTCCTGTTACAGCCGAGTGCACACTACATGAACTCATTGACATATCAACGCACTATCTTGTTCTAGGTGAGGTGAAACATATCTATTCAGAGGAACGGTTCATGTCGGAAGGCGTTCTAGATCAAAAGAAATTGAACTTCTTACTCTTTACTAATCCAGCTTTCCAATACTGGACACTTGGTGATGTAGTGGCAGATGCTTACTCTGTCGGTAAGCAACTTGAAGAATAGGAATCCTGCTATTCTCTCCTAAATTCGAGAAGTTCGAGAGTGTTACCCGCAGGGTCTTTCATTGCCATGAAACGTCCAGCTACAAAAGGTTGAGGTTCATCATGCAGGAAGTTGACACCTTTACCTTTGAGTTCCTTTGCCGTCTTCTCAATGTTGCCTGTCGCTACACACAAAACGACCTGTGACCCGCCGGGATAAACTGCGTTGGCCGGTTTGTCTACTTGCTCAAGAATAACAGTAGGACCATCACTCTTCAACTGAATTATGCATCCATCATCGTAAGTGTTCTCCACTTCGAAACCCAGTGCATTACAGTAGAACTCCTTTGCCTTATCGATATCGTCCACATATATTCCAATCACACTGAAGCTAGTCATGTTAGCACCTCAATACGAACCAGACATGTTCAATATTCGATAAGTATTGCTTATCGCGCATTTTGCGGTTCTACTATTTCTAATAATCACGCTGTATCAGGAAATTAGACATCCC
The DNA here is from genome assembly GCA_016839345.1 of Candidatus Thorarchaeota archaeon. The sequence continues at coordinate 8,788 of JAEOUL010000096.1, forward strand.
AATGAGGAAATCCTTGTATTTTGGATTCAACGGTGGTTCAGCATTTTCTAGTGCCGCTTGGCCTGTTGTGAGCAGATAATCCATTTGCTTCTGACATGCTTCCAAAGCTCCCGATTCACGGAAAATTGCTCTTACTTCCTCCACCTCATCATCACTCATCCCATCCTTTCCAAGCAACTTGTCCAGCTTCTTTCTCTGTTCGGGATTTACTCTCTCATATGCCTCAAACACGAGTAAGGTCTTCTTACCCTCACGAATGTCGCCTGATGTCGATTTACCAGTTTTCGCCTCATCCCCAAAAGATCCCAGAATGTCGTCTTGGACCTGAAATGCCTTTCCAACATTGATTCCAAACTCTTCGAATGCGTGTACTTGCGACTCAGAAGCACGTGCCATTGCCGCCCCCATCATCAAAGAACGGTCAAAAAGAACCGCGGTCTTCATTCGAACCATCTGGAGATACATCTCAGTGTTCGCCTCTTTGTCAGAGATCATATTCATTTCAAGTAATACCCCATCTACAAGGTTCTGGAATGAAAATTCGTAGTAGTGATGACAGAGCGCTGAAACATCTGCATCTAGTTTTGCTTCTGTTATCGCCGACGCTCCTAGATTGATTAGAGAATCTCCTCCAAGAATAGCCATTGTCATTCCATAGTCAAAAGCACCCTCTTTTTTCCCACCTCCATGAAGATACAAGTCTCTATAGGTTGCATGGAATGTTTTCCCACCACGTCGCGTTTCATCGTGGTCAATCAAGTCATCATGTAGGAGAGAGCCGTTATGCAATATCTCCACTGAGCAAGCAGCTGTATACAAGTGATCAATGTCAACCTCTTCCTTGATAGCTTTGTAACCAACTACAACAAGAACTGGGCGCAGTCTTTTTCCACCACGGGTCATATACTCCTTGACATTCTCATAGTACTGTTTGTGCCAAGAACTCAGCTTAGCTGCACTCTCGATTTTGCTGTCAAGGAACTCTCTCAGGGCTATCTCAACAGACTTGACTTCTTCTTTTAGGATATCCAAGTACTCAGACAATGTCAACCCTCTCTCTGACTGCTTGGACCACCTCTGCCTTAATAGGATTACTAAATCTGTCAACTCGAGATGAGTAAATCGTCGAACAATTAGACATGTGCTTCTTAAAATCTTTCACTCTATTTCCAAAGAGGGTAAGTAGCAGTCACAATGGTCAACATTATCAACGGTACAACTCATGCTCTTGCCAGGTTGATGAATTGATGAGTAATGGAATTCTCAAGGTTTTCTCAGAGGTTGCACATCAGTATGAACTAATCAACCATGTACTTACTTTTGGACTTGATATTCCTTGGAGAAAAAAAGCCGCTCAAATTGCTACGGTAGGAGGTGGTACTCACTGGTTGGAGGTATGTAGTGGGACCGGTGACATGGCGGTGAATCTCCTAAAATATGCAAATCACAAAACTAGACTTGTAGTTTCTGATTTTTCTTTCCCAATGCTATCGAAAGCTAAGGAGAAGGATGAACTGCAAGTAGCATCTATTTCGCTTTCTGATTCAATTGAGTTACCATTTCCTAATGATACATTTGATCTGGTGACAATATCCTTTGCAACTCGAAACATCACTCCCACCCGCGAGAAACTGGTCAGTTTTTTCAAAGAATTTCAGCGCGTATTGAAACCTGGTGGTCGTTTCATCAATCTTGAAACTAGTCAACCTGCATGGACACCATTCAGAATCGCTTTTCGTCTTTACACAAAACAAGTAATCAAATTGGTTGGTAGATTAATCTCAGGATCAAAAACTGGATACGCCTATCTCGCGCACACTGTTCCTCGCTTCTTCAATGCCGATGATCTCTCAGACATCTTATACGAGTCAGGATTTTCAGAAGTGAATTACGTAACCATGACTTTCGGAGCGGTAGCAGTCCATCGAGCAATCAAGTGATTCTTGTCTGTATCTAAAAGGCGAATGATTTTACTAGATTTGTGGAAAAGTGAGCACCTATACAATACTGTATGTTTCAAACATCAACAATTGGAATAGAATTGATTTTTCCCCGTGTTGTTCCACTTCTATTTTTTCTCTATACACTAACAAACCTGAATCGCCTTGGAATCGGACGACTCCTCCACGCGTTATAGTCAAGCTTCTTATTTTCATTAGGCTACTAGCTGTAGGATTCTATCTTTGGTATCTCTAGACTACAGCTTGATTGTCTTTCCTTCCTTCCTACTTTGTTCTGCTGCAAATGTCATCAAGTGTGTTTCAAGAGTTTCTTCCGGACCTGAGAGAATCTTTCTTGGATCATTCTCAGCAACTGCAGACACAAATGCATCCATCAGTGCATAGTCTCCACCTCCGTGATCTGCGAGTGATGCTGGGTCATCTTCTGATGTATCGATGATTACCTGAGCACCGTTCACAAAGTGATAGAGCTGTATCTTCGTTCCGTTGCCGTATATCTCTCCCTCTGTTCCAAATATCCGGGTTTCTCTTTGCCTTGCTTTGGTAAAACCTGTCATTGTGAATGAAGCAGTTTGACCCCCTTCGAATTCCATATTTACAACTTGATGATCCACGACATCATTATCACAGTCATAGACGCAGCGGCCATAAGGTCCATTTCTGATAGCTCGGATAATACCGCCCCTAGTCAGGTCAGTTGTGATTACACTGACTGGCCACCCTGTTTTTCCTTTCTCAAATAGATTGAGATAGATTCTCTTCGCAGAGTATGGACACTCCGGTTCATAATCACACTCCATACAGTTGCTACCCGCGGTTTGTGGTTTGTTCTCACTGCGAAAATGAGTCAGTGATCCAAAGGAAGATACTGCAGTGCATTTTTCGCCTATAATATATCGAATCCAGTCCAAATCATGACATGATTTAGAAAGAAGCATGAAGGAGGACTCTTTCTCATTCCTCCAGTTTCCCCTCACAAATGAATGAGCTTGATGCCAGTATCCAACCGGTTCCAATCGCTGGATGCTAACCAAATCTCCAATGAATCCAGAATCGATGATTGACTTGAGTTTCTGAGTGTATCTCGTGTATCGCAGTACATGACCTACTGCAAAGATGATATCCCTCGACTTGACAGTCTTTGTGATGTCCCTGCAGCTCTTCTCATCAGGAGCCATTGGTTTCTCTAGAAGGATATGGTAGTTTTTCTTAGCAAATGCTAGTGTGGGAGCCTTATGCATGTGGTCGCGAGTGGCAATAATCACCGCGTCGGCGAATTTGTCTTTCTTCGCCATGTCTTTCCAATCTGTGAAGACATAGTCTTCAGGGATATTATACTCCTTTACCATTTTCTCGCGATAGAAATCACGAGGCTCAGCCACTCCGACTACCTTGGCTCTTTTTGGACGTACCTTGGCATAAGATGCATAGACAGATCCTCTATCTCCAGCTCCTGCGATTATCAATTCAACTGGCTTCATCTAGAATCCCTGACCAAGATGATACAGTGCTGACCTATAGATATTTTTCAATGGATATGTAATTGAAACGACCATTGAGCCTCACCCACAAGCATAAATCTATTAGTTAACAATAGTTTACTGTGAATCATTATGCCGCTCGTGATGCTATACCATACTAAAGTAAAACAGAATGCAGTTGAGAAAATGGATGAACTTCGGGAAGGTTTCCGCAAGCTGTATGAACAACATGGCATTAATGTAATTGGCCGCTGGAAGAGTGTTGAGAATCCCCATGAGAGTTATTACATGGTCAGCTATGATAATGAAGACGACTATCAAAATAGGATTCAAGCATTACACGACGATGAGCAATATTTGAGTCTAACATCCCAGCTCAATGAGATTCGAATAGACTTCAAAGCAACAAAGCTTGTTTCACAATAGCGAATAACGCAGAATTCATAATCTCTTGCTTATCCTGTAATACAGGTGGAATAGTTGGGAGATTCAGATACTGAAAAAAAACCCGTAGATGGATCTGATATTGCAGATTCAAATATCCCAAAACTGATTATCATTCTATTGTTGATTTTAGCCGCTTTTGCACCACTTGCCATAACATATTCTGGATATTGGGGTTATTCACTCACTATTGTTGCCATATCGTGGATCATGTATTCTTCAGAGTTTGGAACGACCTTTGAACTAGTTACCCCCTCCCCATATTCGCTGATGATTATCTTCCCCTTCTTTCTCTTTCGCCTAGCACTACCTTATCAGATTAATAAGTACTACAAAGGTCGAACCACTAGAGGTCGTACTGCAGTTGCTGCAGTTCTGGCTGATCTCCCATTTATCATCATTTTTATACCAGTCATAATAATGAACCTGTTAGGAGGAGGGATCTTCATCATCAACGCACCAGTTCCAATAATGATGATTGTTGGAATCTTGATATTATGGAGACTGCCCATGCCTGAGGCGAAAGTGCCATGGGATGGAGTTGAACGGTCCAAATATTGGTGGGAAGAACAGGTGGCTGGAGATTCTACTTCTGATCAATCTGAGAGTCCTTGGAAGAATCAAAAATAACTAAACGTTTAGGATAGACTCCGAATCGCGTTCTCATTTGCCTCTGCAAGTAATTCGAAGGAGTATGCAGCCTCAACCAAGAAGTCTATTTTTTCTGCAGCACGAATATAAAACTCAAGAAGTCCTTTCTCTATTTTCATAGCTAATTCCTGGATTTCTTTTTCTGGAGCATCCTTTGGTATTTCTGTTTCAAATTTATAGTTCTCAGAATCCAGACCAGTGATAGGTTCAAGAATCATCTCAGTCACGTTCTCTCTGCGCACTCTCTCTAGAGTCTTGAGTCGTTTCTCTCCACGTTTGAGCAGATCCTGATACAGAGTGATTTTGTTCTTATCCTTTACCAGATTGATTACAGACTCATAAAATCTGTTTACTTCTTTTTCAGTTTCCAATGCAAACTTTAGTATCGCTCCAAAGGTTCCAAGCTCCACTTTTACCACCTGAAATTAGAACCATCGAGTGATGACTACCTTGTTCTCTGTGAAGAAATCAACTGCATCTTGACCTTGCCCATGCAAATCTCCTAAGAATGAGTCTTTCATTCCTGAGAATGGAAATGTTGCAATAGGCGCGACAACTCCGATATTGATGCCAATGTTTCCTGCCTTCACTCTGTATTGATAGTCACGTGCAATCTTCCCACTCGATGTGAATACCGAAGATGCATTTCCATAAGGATTAGCATGGATAATGTCTATGGCTTCTTCGAGATCCTTGACCTGAATTATTGGAATGACAGGTCCAAAAATCTCCTCTTTCGCAATAGTCATCTCGGGTGTGACCTTATCGAAGATGGTGGGTCCAATGAAGTATCCATTTGGATGTCCTGGAACTTCAATTCCGCGACCATCAAGTAGTAATTCTGCACCTTCTTTGAGCCCTTTCTCAATATATCCGAGGACGTTTTCCATTCCCTTCTTAGATGCTAATGGTCCCATTTGGACACCTTCTTCCAAGCCATTTCCAACACTATATTTCTTGGCAGCCTCAACAAGCGCTTTCTTGAGGGGCTCATAGATATCGCCAACAGCCAGTAGGACACCACCCGCAAGACATCGTTGACCCGTGCAACCATAGAATGATGTAATGAGAGCTGGCACAGTTCGTTCTATATCTGCATCAGGCATTATGGTGAGGAAATTCTTTGCACCACCCTGAACTTGAGCTCGTTTTCCTTGTTCTCCAGCTTTTTTGTATAGTAGCTTACCAACAGGAGTGGATCCAACAAAGGATATACCTACTGTATCCGGACTCTCTAGAAGTGCATTGACAGCTTCAGGACCGCCATGGATCATGTTTAGAACTCCTTTTGGCAACCCAAGTTCATGAATGATCTCAAACTGATTGACTTGACTTAATGGTACTTGTTCCGAAGGCTTCACGATGTATGTATTGCCAACTCCGATAGCAAAAGGCCAAAACCATGTTGGAACCATTCCCGGAAAATTGAATGGAGCGACGCAGAAGAACACTCCAAGAGGTTGTTTGATGACCATTTCATCTATTCCCGCTGCAATATCTTCTGTGTTGTAACCCATCTGTAGTGAAGGAATACTTGTTGCACATTCTAGATTCTCGATTGTACGACGGTATTCTCCACGTGCCTCGTCAATAGCCTTGCCCTGTTCCATTGTAAGTATCTTCGAGAGTTCCTCAAAGTTTTCCTCAAAGGCATCTCTGATTCTGTTTAGATGTCGCACCCTCGTGAAAACAGGTGTTGCTCGCCATCGATCATATGCCGCTTTTGCAGCTGCTATTGCCTCATGGGTTTCTTCAGCAGTACTCATTGGAGTCTTGGCTATCAGCTCGCCTGTGGCTGGATTGAACACATCTCGAGTTTCTTTAGCCTTGGACTCAACCCATCGTCCATTGATGTAGTTCTTCACAACTTCAACTGTCAAAATGGTCACTTCCAGTTCGGAACTCAATACTCGCCTCGATGTCTATTTGATTCTTGCGTACAGTCAATTTGTATGTACGAACTCAATCGCGTTATCTCTGCACACGACATAGCAAAGTCCACAACCATCACATTTCTCAGGATTGATTATTGCTTTTTTCTCCCTCATCTGAATGGCAACATACCCTCCATCAGCACATGCAATGACACAGTCCTTACAACCACTACATTTCTCAGTCACCTTAGCAACTAATGGAGGAAGTTTGCTCAGAGCAGTCCAAGTCGTGATTTTCGGGAGTGCTTGACCTACGACATCCTCGAGAGAACCATAGCTCTTCCTTTCCAAAAACTCAGCAACTCCTTTTGTGAGGTTTTTGATTATCGAGAAGCCGTACCACATTACGGCGGTGCAAATCTGCAAGGTTCTTGCTCCAACCATGTGATATTCGATAGCGTTCCTCCAGTTCTCAATTCCACCTATTCCGGAAATTGGAAGATTTGGAATTGCTTTTGCAATCTGAGATACAAATCGAAGTCCCAATGGCTTGACTGCTGGGCCACAAAATCCACCATAGGTGCTAAACTGCTCCTTCTTGTCAACACCATATGCAATGGGTAGAGGAGTCGCTGTTTCAATATCAATACCGATGAGTGATTCGACCGTATTGATTGCAGAAACTGCATCCGCTCCTCCCTTAGCAGCAGCCTTTGCTATTGGTACAATGTCAGTCACATTGGGTGTCAACTTCACGATGATAGGTAGGTCAGTCCCCTTCTTGGCTGCTTGAGTCACACGTTCGACAAGAGTAGAATCTTGACCGATGAATGCTCCCATATGTTTCTCCGGCGAACCGTGGGGGCATGACACGTTTAACTCAATAGCATCTGCTCCGGTCTGTGACATAGTTTCTGCAAGTGTTGTCCAACCTTCTGGCTCAGGTCCACTCATCATACTTGCAACGAAGACGAAGTCCTCAGGCGCCTCTTGTTTTATCCTAGGAATCCAATCATCCGTCCAAGTCGAAAGAGGTTTTCGTGAGAGTAGCTCAATGTTGTTCATTCCAATGGCCTTTCCATTTCGACGCAGAACACCCAATCGAGTTCTCGGATCAACAGTGGGTTCCTCAGTTACAGTTTTCATCACAGCTCCGCCCCATCCTAACTTTGCTGCCCTAATGATATGGTGAGCATCCATTGTTGGTGGTGCAGACGATAACATGAACGGATTTTTGAAAGTGATACCTGCGAACTCTATTTCCAATTGATTAGAGGACATGATTGAATCTTCCTCCAGCTTTTTGGTAGTAATACTACGTCCCTAAAGGCCTTTAGGGAAGTGTTTCCTCGGTGTGTTCCCTAGATTCAGAAGTGGTGATTGTGCTGAATGATAAGCTTGTCCCAAAGGACCTTACAAGGAAATACTCCCAAAAAGAGATTCTTGAGATTGAGAAGAAATTCCTCGCACCTGCGGTAGGTCACTACTACGAAGACCCTGTTCTCTTTGTTGATGGCGAGGGTGCAATTTTGAAAGACGCTGCAGGGAAAGAGTACATTGACCTTTTTGCTGGAATCTGTACGACAATCACAGGTTACAATCATCCAAAATATGTGTCTACTATCCAATGGCAAGCCGAGCGTCTTGTGTACACTAGCTCTCTCTACTCGACAATTCCATATGCAGTGCTTGTGAAACAGCTTGCTGAAATAGCCCCCAAGGGTTTGACCCACTCATTCATTGTCAATAGTGGTTCTGAAGCTAATGAAGCCGCACTTACCATGGTTCGAAAATACACAGGTAATCCATACATCATTGCATGCCAAAGAGCATATCATGGTCGAACAACTCTTGCCCGTGAACTCTCTAGCGCAGGGTGGCGAACCTTCCCTGAGGCACACCCCTCCGGAGTTCGGTTCACACCCTATGGGTACTGCTATCGATGTCCCTTTGGTAAGGAGCATCCGGGATGTGATATGGAATGTGCTCACTATCTAAGAGAAGTGATCCGCACGCAGACTAACAAAGCAATTGCTGCATTCATTGCAGAACCTATCCAAGGAGTTGGAGGGATTGTCCAACCCCCAGCTGAATACTTCAAGATTGTTGGTGAAATTGTGAAGGAGTATAATGGAATCTACATCTCTGATGAGGTTCAGACTGGTTTTGGGCGGACTGGTGGAAATTGGTGGGGAATACAACACACTGGAGTAGAACCTGACATCATCACAATGGCAAAAGGTTTCGGAAGTGGAATTCCCATTGGCGGATTCATCTCTCGTCCAGAGTTTGTTGCTGACTATACTGTGACTGATGCATTCGCAACTTTCGGAGGAAATCCTTTGTCCTGTGCTGCTGCAGTCGCTGTGATTGAAATCATACAGGAAGAGAACTATCTGGATAAGGCTGCAAAGTTGGGCGGCCAACTGAAGAGAAATCTGGATGAACTTCAAAAGGACCACAAACTGATAGGTGATGTCCGGGGTCAGGGTATGATGTTGGGTGTAGAATTGGTTCGTGACCAAACAACAAAGGAGCCAGCTATGCAGGAAATGCTAACCGTTATGGAGGTTTGTAGAGAAGAGGGACTCCTCATTGGAAAGGGTGGGCTCGATAACAATGTGATCCGACTTCAGCCACCTCTGGAGTTGACCAAGGAACAGATTGACAAGGCTTGTTCCATTCTCGATGATGCTATAGCCAAAGCGGAAAAGGGTCTGTAAGCAATTAGTCATAGCTTGGTGAGATCGTCATAACTATCTGGTCTACGGTCTCGAAAGAACTGCCAAGTGTCTCGGACTTCCCGAATCATATCAAGATCAATGTCACCCACAATAAGCTCTTCCTTATCTCGAGAGCCTTCGACTATCATTTGTCCTCGTGGGTCTGCAATGTATGAACTACCGTAGAATGTACCA
>JAEOUL010000155.1 GCA_016839345.1 Candidatus Thorarchaeota archaeon
ATGCCATAGTAATTGAGATGAACTATAGACTACTTGTCAGGGGGAAGAAGAAGGAAGAATCCAAAAAAACCACGAAAGCGCCCCTAGTTTCAGAAACAAGAGAAGTGCTTCTGGAGCAAAAATCAATTGTCACTTCCGACCAGGGTGTGAGGTACGCTGAAGCATCTGGAGACCACAATCCCATTCATACTAGTGATGATATTGCTAGAAGTGTCGGGCTTCCTAGGGCAATCCTCCATGGTTTATGTACAATGGCATTAGCCTCACAAGTGCTTGTTGATGGGCTTCTCGAAGGAAACCCAGAACGGTTGAAGAGCATGAGCGTCCGTTTTTCACAACCTGTATTATTGAATCAGACTCTGACGACCACAGTATATGATGCAGGCGAAAGCGATGACGGATTGCAGTCTGTTAACTTCGAAACAAGAGATGAAAAAGGCGTTCCGGTTTTAATATTGGGAAAAGCTGAATTTCTATAGTTCAGCCTGCAGAAATCTCTCCGGACTCATCATATCAGTCAATGAAAATCATTATAGAGTCAAAATGACCAGCCCAAGAATTCCTTGAATAGCAAGCATGGTAAAGACTGTAAGAATAGCCGTTGCGGCATATCTCCTTTTTCGAGCTTCGAGTGGCATGGCATCTTGGTCATATCTTACACTCACGCTATAGCCAAGCGCTGCACCAGTAACAGTTGGAGTTATGACTACAAAGACTATGGCCGCGATAAGGATAGGACCTACAAAGAAACTAGCTGCAATCAAAGGAAATGCAAGCAATGCAAGAATTCCTGTGAAATCTTGCGCTAGACAATAGATCAGACCAGACCAAGCTATGGTTCTCCAAGTTGTAGAAGCCCTGAATTTAGTAAGAGCCCAAGAGAGTACAACTAAAACGAGAGGCATGATGAATATCAAACCCAGAAAAACTCCCATCATAGCTTGTGTCACCATCTCTACACTCATGGGTTCGCCGGGGTGTGGTTCCGACATAGCTGATGCAAACCAATCAAAGCTGACAGCTACATAAACCCCTGACAATATTGTAGTTATAGTAAGAAGTGTTTCAAAGGTCGAGTCGACAAGAGTCCTGAAATTCGATGATTCTATGATTGTATCGCGCTCCAATTCTGACTTCCCCTATTTGATTCTCAGCACGAACAGATTTGATTGCCCCATAATCTAAAATGCTTAGTAAAGAGTCTTACCAATCATATCAGGAACAGAGAGATCACTCTTGAAAGATACTATGTGAAACAATCGTGTGTGATTTCTCTATATATTGAAGGAGTCAATTGCTATATCTCAATTCGTTCGAAGGCTTTATAGAAGGAGTAGCATCAGCCTCGAACATTGCTATGAGTGATACTCATGATTAGAAAGAAAGGCTTTGATACTTCTAAGTATCTCTCGGCTCAGATCAATCGGATTATGGAACGAGTGAATCAATTTGATACGCTCTACCTCGAGTTTGGAGGAAAGCTCAGATACGATCACCATGCTTCACGAGTTTTACCAGGTTTTGCTCTCGATACAAAGGTTCAGATGCTCAAGAAGTTGGGCGATAACATTGAGATTATTCACTGTATCAGTGCAAAAGATATCGAGCGACGGAAGATAAGACGTGATTTTGGTCTGACATATGATGACCAAATACTCAAGGACATAGGTGATCTCAAACATCTGGGTCTGGATGTATCTGCTGTGTTGATTAACAGATACAGTGGAGAGCATACTTCTAACAAGTTCAAGCAACGCCTCGAGAACAGAGGAATCAGAGTAATCATCAATTCTGAAATCCCGAACTATCTCACGGATTTGGAAAAGGTAGTCAGTGACAAAGGGTATGGAAAATTCAACTACATTGCTCCTGAAAAGAAAATTGTAATAATCACAGCACCAGGTCCTGGAAGTGGGAAGATGAGTTTCGCCATGAGCCAGATCTATCATGATAGACGAGAAGGTATAGTGAGCAATTTTGCAAAATTCGAAACTTTCCCGATATGGAACCTTCCTGTTGACCATCCTGTGAATATCGCATATGAGGCGGCAACAGCTGACATCGGCGATTACAATTGTGTTGATCCTTTCCATAGAGAGGCTTACAATATTGAAGCAACTAACTACAATAGAGATGTTGAGAACTTTGCCATCATAAGAAAACTCATTGAAAAGATTACTCCGACGGGAGATCCCTTAGCAGATATCAAGAGCCCAACAGATATGGGAGTTAATATGGCGAAAGATGGAATTGTTGATGACACGGTGATAAAACAGGCAAGTATTGATGAGATTGTTAGAAGATATTACCAATACAACAGAGATTTCATAGAAGGGAATGTCACATATGACACTCTTGACCGAATTGATCGAATAATGACCCGTGTGAATGCAAAACCAGAGCATCGTGTTGTTGCAGCTCTGGCAAACAAAGCTCTGGTAGAAAGCTCAATGAAACCAAAGATGCCACGTAGAGAGATGCATACTGGAGCAGCCATAGAAATACATCCAAAGGACAGCACTACAATCATTCTTACCGGGAAACGGTCCAAGATTCTAAATTCAGAATCTGCCGCACTCCTCAATGCTGTCAAATACCTCGCGGGCATTCCCGATGAAATTGATGTTCTTTCTCCAATCATAATAGAAAGCATAATGAAACTCAAGGAACAGATGGGAGTAATAGACACTAGTCTTGATGTAAAGGAAGTCCTTGATGCTCTCGCTGTAAGTGCGGTCTTCAATCCAAATGCTACAGAATGTATCAATGTTTTACCAGATCTACATGGATGTGAGATGCACAGTACTCATCTTGTTGGACGTGGTTGTGAGAAAGCTCTGAAAGAATTGGGTCTTAACCTTACAACAGATGCAAGAATCCCATTGGTCAACAACTGGTAATTTTTCATTTATCCCAAGCAAAGTGTAAAAGACAAGATAGGAGCATTGCTGAGTCAGACTATGGTCAGATTCAAGTTCTCGAAATCCCCATAGAGGATATAGTAAAGTCATATACCAACTTGGTCAGTGGTTGAGAAAATTGACTGAGATTCAAGTAGACCAGTTTGATCCACGTGTAATTCGTAATGCATCCCTTCAGAGAAAAGAAGGTGATGCAGTACGTTGCCTCACATGCTCTCACAGGTGTCTGATTCAGGAACATAAGATAGGTGTGTGCGGCACAAGAACAAACATCAACAGGACTGTGAAGACCTTGGTCTATGGGAATGTTTCATCTATCAGTAATAATCCAATAGAGAAGAAACCGTTCTTTCATTTTGCTCCAGGAACAAGAGCACTAACCGTAGGGAGCTGGGGCTGCAATGCGTCCTGTCCGTTCTGCCAAAACTTTGACATTTCCAAGCAGAAACCCACCCCGGAATTGACTCGCTATGTAAGTCCCAAGCAGTTTGTCAATATAGCTAAGAGCAGGAGAAGTGAGGGAGTATCTATATCATTCAGTGAGGCAGCCACCCTGATGCTAGAGTGGAATCTCGATGTTTTCGAAATCGCGAGAAAACAGGGATTGTATAACACAATCGTCACTAATGGCTATATGACTACAGAAGCTCTCGACTTAATGATCGATGCAGGACTTGATGCAGCAAATGTAGATGTCAAGGGCTGTGAACCCCAAGTCAGGGAAATATGTGGAATCACCCTCCAACCGGTAAAGGACAATATCACACACATGATTGAGAGGGGAGTTCATGTAGAACTCACAACACTAATTGTTCCAGGTCTCAGCGATGACATGGAGTGTCTGGAAACCCTAGCCAAATGGATACTGGAATCAACAGGACCAAAGACACCTTGGCACCTGAACAGATACCACCCTGCATACAAATATAGAGAACCAGCAACGTCGTTGGATATCTTGCTGAAAGCAAGAGAGATTGTCGGGGAGATAGGACTAGAGTTCATCTATATTGGCAATGTTGGCCGTGAGGGATTAGAGAATACAATCTGTCCCAACTGTGAAAATCTATGCTACGAACGGCTACAGTTATTCTCAAGAAACATTGGTACAAATGTTGATGGAACATGCGAGAATTGTGGATATGATCTGAGAATTCGTTTCAGCTAGTCATAGACGTCCAGCCTGTTGAAACAGGCTTAGTCACTTAGGTTGAATAATCAAAATCATATACGATTGAAACATTCTCTTTCCGGAACCCAACGCGTTCAGCAACTTTGATTGAAGCAATATGATCACCCCAACATTGCCAAATCAAGGAATTTTCACTCTCAATGAGATGTTCCACAAGTGCAGCTGTAGCGATTGTGGCTAGACCCTTTCCTCTGAATTCACTCTTTGTTTCAGCGTAGAGTTCGTATTCTTTTCCTCTTACAAAATCAGTCAAGCACCTACTCACTAATTTCCCATTAGTGGAAACACAAAATCCAACACCATCCTTATTGAAAGTATCAAAATCACCCCAAACATATCCTGTTGTTCTCACAGCATCCTCCAAGTTCTCCAAGTCACTGCCGAGTAGATTGTTGTCAAATTTGAGAACATTGTAATCTTTGGGGAGTTTATCCCGCCAGTTCTCGACCTTTAGGGTACTCTTCGAATCGAATACATACAGAATCTTCTGTTTGGTTGTTATCTGGGTGCCTTCTAATAGAGCTGGGATGTGAACAGCCCAGTTATCAAATGAGCATTGAAGAACCATACAAGATCCACCTCTTTCCACAGATTCCGGGATAATAGTATCAACAAGGATTGAATGAAGTTCTTGAATAGAAACTTCGGAATCAAGTACGCCTCCTAGGAACAGGAATTCGTCTAAACGATCCCACAACAGGGCAATGGTTGGGTCGCTCTCATCATTGGCCCAAATCTTTGCTGCTGGATGTCCTTCTAACATTGTATGAATCACAAGGTTGTGAGAGATTGATTCGAACAGGGGTTTGATTGTTGAATATTGATCAGGAGACAATATGTGGAACATAAGAACATCAGCCCACCTTGACACAATGTGATACTTATAATATTGAATCTCTAAGCACGTTTCTATCAAATTGCGGAGTTGATAACAATAATAGATGGAGAGTCTGAAAGACATCTCATCAAAATTGAGGGTTTATTATGGGTAACAACAACAAGAACCTAAAGATACTCTTTGGACTGTCAGTGATGGTTCTTCTTATCATCTCACAGACTTCTCAAGTAGCCGCAGCCAATGACCAGGGCTTCGAGTGGGGTGTTGCAATAGATGATAGATTCGACTATGAAGTGAAGGCGACATACCACAACTCGACATTGGACATAGATGTTGACGATACAATGTATGTAGTCATTGATGATTTACCAACTATTGCCGATGGCATAACAAGTCTAGCTCAATTGACGTTTCTTGATTTCTCACTGTATTGGGAAAATGGCACGGATATGAATAGTTTCTGGAAAGAAATCATCAGTGTGATTCCATTCTATCTATATCCAGTTGGTAACTGGACCCTGCTAGAAACCCTCTACATGGATAGCGATCCACAGGCCGAAGTGACTCAGGATGCTTCAGTCTTCACTATTTCTCGTACGCCAACAGAAACCTACAATGTCACATTGACAGTTTTGAAGAGCGATGGTGCACTTGCCTACATAGATATGGAATGGGATCGTTCAAGAATGGAAGATGAAGATGAACTATCGTTCGAGTTGATTCGGGATGGCTATGTGCTCCCAACTAGTACGACAACAACTCCAACTGACACAACAACTGGTTCCACTGGCAGTACAACTCCAACCACACCATTAGGCGATGGCACTTTCCTTCTAATAGTAGGAGGGGGAGCAGCAGCTGCTGTACTAATCTTGGTAGTAGTCATTTTTGTTAAGAAACGAAGCTGATGAGAGAGATATCTCCTCTCCTATCCCTTTTGCCAATGTACTGATTTGAAGGAAAAGAGAAAAGAAGAAGACTACTTGGTCCCAAGGCAATGAAGATCCTACCAACATCTGGAAACAGTTACAATTTTGAAAAGATAATTAGAATGGAGGAAATGCAGGATGCTTGAGAGATACAAGAGCAGAACTCCGAAATCTGAAGCTCTCTGGAAAAGAGCTATCACGCTGTTTCCAGGAGGAGTAAGCCACAATATTCGGAACTTTGGAATGCCAAGCTGCAACTCATACCCACCCTACATCAGTCATGGCAAAGGTGGACAGATCTGGGATGTCGATGGGAACGAGTACATTGACTGGTGGATGACCCATTACTCCTTGATTCTTGGGCATGATGATCCAGC
>JAEOUL010000156.1 GCA_016839345.1 Candidatus Thorarchaeota archaeon
TAGACTGAAACCTCGGGAAAACCAGAGTCCCAGACCAACTGCTGGTAAGAAGAATATCACATTGACACGAATAGCTGATACAATGAATCCTTCAAGCGCAGATTCTATTGGATATGGATAGAATACGTACATAATCCCTTGCATAACTATTTCACTGAGGAAACAAAGTAAAACAGTTAATTCTGGTTGTTTGTTGAAAGCCCAATAGACTAAAGGGAATACAACAATTGAACCGAATAACAGAGGGATAAACCAGTTGCCAGGTCCCCAGAATGGTAGAAATCCTAACAGAATGTATTCGCTCCATTCAAGATGTTGGAAATAGAGTCCTAGCAGAATTGAGCCCATATACAGGACAAGAAATGGAAAGACGTATCGAACTACCTTACGGCTGAAATATTCGCGAGTGTAGAGATCCTTGAGGTGTACTATCCCTCTGTGTTTGAAAGAGAGACCCATGTTGAATCCCATAACTATGAGAAAGAACGGAATCGAGAGCCGCTCCCAAAATATGTTCTCCATTGATACTTTGATTTCCCAAGTCAGACTATGGTCCATCACAACGAAGGCGATAGCTATTGCCTTCAAGACATCAAGTTGAAAATAATATGGTCTCTTCTCTTTAATCTCCTCTTCAATGGTATCATTAAAGGACTCTTGCGAAACCTCAACTTCTGTCATAATGAATCTCAGGGGAACTCCTTCATATTCTACATATAACAAGCTGTTTACGCATGACCTTCTCCTATCCGGCACAGACTTAAGCATGTTGAAGACGAACGAAAATTCAATTTAGCAGGAAGTAACTCAATGGGACTAAGAGACCGTGCTGTCACAGCAGTTTACTTGGCTTATTCAATCCAAGCTATGGCACAAGCGATTATCTGGCAGTGGCAGACATTCTTTGTTAAACATGGGTTATTTGTTGAAGATTTTCTCATTCTTACATTAGCGTACTCTGCACCAGCATTCGTTGTGATGATAACGACAAATGCTTGGGGATCAATATCAGACCGTATTGGTCGTCGAAAACCCTTCATGATTATTGGATTCTTGGGTTATGCAATAACGTTCTTCTTCTACTCTATTGTGACCGATGTTATTCAGTTTGTATTTGTAGGTATAGTAGGTGCTATCTTCTCGTCTGCAGCACTTCCAATGGGTCAAGCACACTTGACTACTAACACTGAAAGAAAAGGTGAACGTCTAGGTTTCTTCCTAGCTGCACAATCTGGTGGGTGGTTCTTTGGAGCACTTGGCAGTGGAATTGTGTATGATATCATAGGAATGCGTTCGCTGTTTTTGCTTGGCGCAATTCTTGGCATTCTAGCTACTGGAAGCTGCGTGATATATGTTCGAGATATTCCCTTCGAGTTCAAGAAGAGAGAAGATGGAAAAGGTCTCAGAGAACTAATACGAATTCCAGGAATGGGTCATTTAGTCAGTGCTGTTGGTCTAAGTCAAATTGGTATGAATGCTGTATCATATGTAATGGCTATAATCGTCGTAGATGAGTTGGGTGGACTTACTTCATATGTGGGC
Organism: Candidatus Thorarchaeota archaeon; assembly: GCA_016839345.1. Next base: position 1,543 of record JAEOUL010000156.1, read on the forward strand.
TTTGCCAATTCTGGAGCTACACTAGTTGCAGTCCTAATCACCGGGCACATTGGGCGGATTGTTGATAGAAAGGGACCTGTGAAGGTATTGATATCAGCTTTCGCGGCTTACTCTTTCTTTTCAATGGGCTTCGCGATTGTAACAGATCCGATAGTAGCTTGCATACTTTGGGCGTTCCCAATATATGCGCTCTCATCGACTGCTACGAGTGCACTAGCAGCTTGCATAACTAATGAAGATGAACGAGGTAGAGCAATGTCACTCATCTATGGTGCTCAGAATACAGGAACATTTGCAGGACCAATAATTGGAGGTCTCTTTGCACAATTTCTATTTGGAGTAGCCCAGCCTATCTCATGGCTGAACATGACATTCAATATTGTCGCATTATTAATTGGTATCTCACTGTTTAGAATTGTAGGAAGTGGTCAATCTACGGACATACATGTTAAAGAGGAAACTGAACAAACTGATTTAGACTATGAATCTTGATATGAAAAGTCCACGAGTTTCTAACCATGGTTGATGGATGTACTGCAGGAGCAAAGATCCTAGGAAACAGATTTTACCTTCTCAAGAACCGCGATCTAATTTGGGGCGGATTCAGAGATTCTGTTATCTGTGATTCAAATACTTTCTTTGTAACAGGAGTGAATGTAAGTAATGGTGAGGCTTGTGGTGCATCATTTGGATTCAACAGATCAGGTTTGGCAGGCTGCAATACTACAGTTCTCGTGACTTCAGATGAAGCATACGATTCACTTCTTGAAAGGATTCTCAGAGAGACAAAGACAATCGTGGATGCCTTTGAGCTTGTCCAAGCAGACCTTGAGAGTGGCAATAGATATCAGTGGTGTAATTTTGTGTTGGCTTCTCCAGATGGAGTAGGTGTAATCGAAATTGGAGATGGTATTGCAGTTCTTGAGCAGGACCCAATAATGATCACTCGTACCAATCATCATCTGATATTACCAACAGCAGATATTCTCCGGCGAGTATCCTTAGCTGAACGTGAAGCAGGTGGACCCATCATTACAAGCCAGCGTCGTAGGCAGCAATCTGCGAAACTACTTTCTGATGCAACTTCGATGATGGATATGACTCAACTACTCAGTACCCACCACAGTGATAGGGGATTTGAATCTATATGCCGACATCGATCATCAAATCCTCGAGCTGATCCATACCTAGGTGAAACAGTATACAGCTATATTGCTGAGGTTTCGTGGATTGATTCAGATAGTCTTGAGTTTAGGATTAAAGTAGCAGCGGGTAATCCGTGTACAAGTACCTATGATGAGTTTCTTGTTGATTTTGATTCACCCGAGAGTAAGTATAGTATTCTCAAGAATTTCCCATAGGAATCGAGTGATATTTCAGTCATAGTTCCCATTAATTCTATCGGATGAAGTGATTGTTTACTTCTTCAATGGTATGGTCTTCCCTTCAATGAAAACCTGCTCAACCTTGCTGTAGAAATCAAATGGATCTCCAGACCAGATAACAATGTCAGCATCCTTACCCTTTTCAAATGACCCAACTCGATCATCAATCTTGAGTATCTCAGCTGCATTAATAGTGACACACTTGAGAGCATCTTCTTTACTCATCCCTTCTTTAATGACATTCATTGGTAGAATCGGAAAGTAATTCATGGGAGTGAGTGAGTCTGTTTGAAGTGCAACCTTGACACCCGCTTTGTGCAATTCAACAATGGTTTGAAATCCTCGTTCGCGAGTTTCTGGTTTAGTTGTCCAGAATAAGGTTGGACCTATAACAGCTGGAAAACCGGATTTAGCGATCAATTTAGGAACCTTGTGACCCTCAGTACAGTGGATTAAAACCACGTCAATATCGAATTCTTTTGCAATCCTAATCACTGTAGCAATGTCGTCTGCTCTATGTGCATGTGCATGAATTGGTAGCTCTCGATTGATGACTCTGATGAGTGTTTCTAGACCGAGGTCTCTCTTTGGTGGGTTTGGGGGAGTTTCTCCTTTCTTCTTTGCTTCCTCAGCCTTCTCCAAATATGCCTGCAGTTCTCTCTTATGATTCTGAGCATCTACCAATGCCATTCGGAGAAGTGCAGCAATGCCCATTCGAGTTGAAGGAGTTCTTTTCTCCGCTCCATGAATTCTTTTTGGATTCTCACCAAATGCTACCTTCAACCCTGAAGGTGATTTCACAATCATGTCATCAACAATAGCTGCTCCAGTGGGTTTGATAACAAATGATTCACCTGAAATCACATTTGCTGAACCGGGTCCCGTGTTTATGCAAGTAACACCGCCAATCAGCAATTGTTTCAATGAGGGCTCGTCTGGGTTGAATGAATCAATACCTCTCATCTCTGGAGCTATAGGCTTAGTCATCTCGTTTCCGTCAGTACCAGCCCAACCGATAGATCCATCAAATAGTCCCTGATGTGTGTGGGCATCAATCATTCCCGGGACAACATATTTTCCCTTTGCATCTATAGTTCTCGTGCCACTGGGTACTGTAATGTTCTTTCCAACTTCTTTGATTTTATCGTTGAAAAGAATGGTACCATTTTTTATTAAACCATTAACAGGACAAAGAATTGTAGCATTGATGATTGCTTTCACGACATTACCACCATAGCTTGATTTCTCCGATGATTTAAGAAAAATCTTCTTATCTAGTGTTCATTCTTCAAGATTGTGTGCCATCAACCCAGCTGATCGAGAAACAGCAAAGAGAGAGGTATTTAGTTCAGGAGGAAATCCAAATGAAACATATACTGCTACATTGTAGGGCTCGATATTCGGAGAAGCATCAATCCTATTATACTTCGAAAGGAGTGGCCAATCTTCCTTTACCACTGCTTCTGATAAGTGGATAAGCCACTCGTCACGAGTCTTCATAGTACGTCGTTTCAATATTTGTTGAAAGGTCAATCCTACTTGCTGGCTCCATTAGAGTTGTCCTCTAAGAAAGAGAAAGATGAGTTCCTCATTCTGAGGAACTCGTCTAAAATTACATTTTCTTTCCAATCACTTCAGCAAGATCAGCTAAACGATGGCTATATCCAGCTTCATTATCGTACCAACCCACTACTTTGACAAGGTTACCAATAACCTTGGTAAGCAATGAATCGAAACTGCATGAGTGGGGGTCTCCGATAAAGTCTGAAGAAACCAATGGCTCTTCGAGGTATGCTAGATATGGAGCAAGACTCCCAGTCGTGGAGGCCTTCTTGAAGGCTTCATTGACAGTATCTGCTGAGACTTCTTCCGCAACGATGACATTCATGTCTACAACTGAAGCATCCATTACTGGCACTCTAAATGCCATTCCATCGAGTTTTCCTGCAGCCTTTGGATAAACTAGACCGATTGCAGTTGCTGCGCCTGTTGAAGTAGGAATTATGTTCCAGCAAGCGGCTCGAGCTCGTCTCATATCCTTGTGAGGTCCATCAAGCATGACTTGATCATTAGTAACTGCGTGAATCGTAGTCATCTGCCCTCTCTCAATTTCAAACGCCTCATCTAGGACTTTTACCAATGGTGCTAGACAATTTGTAGTACAAGATGCATTTGAGATAACATCATGTTTCGCAGGATCATAATCATCATCATTAACACCCGGAACTACTGTGATCATATCACCGCCTTTACCGGGAGCACTAATGATAACTTTCTTAGCTCCAGCTGAGATGTGCTTCTTTGCATCGTCAAGGTTTCTGAAAAGTCCAGTTGATTCTATGACAATATCAACATCAAGATCTTTCCAAGGAAGCTTTGCAGGGTCACGTTCAGAGAGAACTTCAATCTTATCCCCATTCACAGTAATGCTTCCTGTTCCTGCTTCAACAGTCCCATCGAAACGACCCATAACTGTATCATATTTCATTAAGTGAGCAAGGGTTGTTTCGCTTGTGAGATCATTTGCTGCAACAATGTCAAATCCCTTCTTCGTTTCTAGGATAGCTCGCAAAAAACCACGACCTATCCTTCCAAATCCGTTAATACCAACACGAATTGTCATTCATCTACCACCTATGGTGTGTTTGTACGTTTGAGAGGATAAAGCTTCGATATATCTTTACTCATAGAACTTCTTGTTGCTCTATCAGAGCTTGCTCATACTTTCGCATACCGTATGCATAGATTGGAACAAGAATGAATCCTGAGAGACCCACAAGAATGAACGGAGCAGTAGGATCTAGGAAGTCCCAGAGAATCCCACCAACAAGAGGAGCAGAAAAGCGTGAGAATCCCATGACTGCTTCGAACAATCCAAAACCTTCGCTCGCTCTCCCTTCATATGCTGTTCCAAAGACTGAGGACATTACTGTGAATGCCATAGTTGCTGTTATGGTTCCAACAGCAAAAAGAAATGCGACAATAGCAAGGTCAAATGGGTATTGAAGCATTGTGGGTATGAACACTAGCCCTAGTGTGCTTATAGCTCCCACTATAACTGCCATGGATACAATCGCAATCTTGCTTTTATGGTCTGCAAACCTACCCATTAATCCTCCAAATACACCTTGAAGTATTCCTCCAGGCAGATATACTAGTGCGACTAGTAGAATGTCTGTTGTGAAGACTTCCAGAATGTACAGTTCTACAAATGGAGCCAATAGAGCAGAAATGAAGGTGTCAATTGCAGCTGCGAGCACAAGTGATGCAATACCAATCCCAATTACGCTCTTGATCATTGATTCAACAGTTGGCTCTCTACGAGCTTCAAGAGGTGGTCTGTCCCTAATGACAAGGAGTCCACCAATCAAGTTTGCGATTGCAAACATGATGAATACAGGGAACGCATTCCCTTCAAAACTTAAGAGAACAGAGAATCCAATGAATGCACCTACAACACTACCGCGGCCATTAGCAGCTTCTCGACGACCAAACGCTTCAGCACGATTTTCTGCCAATACACGTTCTGAGATTTCTGCATCACTGCCAACCCTGTAGAAGGCAGCTCCCAGACCCCAAATCAGACTATTGAGAATCAGAAGAGTGATATTAACTAAAATTATCGAGGTTGCCATACCAAGGTATGCAATTGCTCGCATGGTTGCTCCGAAAAAGATTGATTCTCGGCGTCTACCCCTTTTTGCAATTCTGCCTGCAACAGGCGAAAAGATTGCCGCACCCAAAGTCAGTAAAGAGAAGACCAGAGCAACTTCAGTCGCACTTGCTCCCATTGAGCCATATGCAATGATGGGAATCAGAAATCCAACAAGAAAAAATCCAAGGCTACAGAAGAACGCTGAGTCATAGATGGATTTCAAGGCTCTCCAATCGCTAGTTATTAGGGGCTCTTCAAGCATTTCTCTCGATTTTTGTCTGCTTCACAAGTGAAGATAAACGTTCTATCTCCCCTCATTCTCAATAATTCACTCAACTGCAATACCTCAAGACTTGAGGACAACAATGCGAGGATATATTTCGACGATTTGATGGTTCCAAGGAGGTGGTTCGAATGTACGATTCCGTAACGAAATTCATTGACAACAATGTGGACAATTCTTTAGAAGCTCTCAAGAAGCTGTGCCAAATTCCCTCTGTTGCTGCCAAGAATGAGGGTATTGAAGAATGTGCAGAGCTCATTGAGAAGATGCTCAAGGATGTTGGTCTAGACACTGAGATGCACCCAACTTCAGGTGCTCCAGTAGTGACTGGCTTTTTAGACGTAGGTGCGAAAAGAACTCTCCTCTTTTATGACCATTATGATGTACAACCAGCTGAACCCTTCGATCTCTGGGATTCCCTTCCATTTGAGCCCGAGATTCGTAATGGTAGATTGTATGGTAGGGGTGTTGCTGACAACAAGGGAGATACAACCCTACGAATTTGGACTTTGAAAGCATTCAAAGAAACTGGCACCGACTTACCTGTGAATATCAAATTTGTTATTGAGGGTGAAGAGGAAATTGGCAGTATCAACCTAGCTGAGTATACCGAAAAAAATACCGACTTTATCACTGCAGATGGGGGGATTTGGGAATTTGGAGGAGCAGGAATCGATGGAATACAAGAAGCTTGGCTAGGTCTGAAAGGGATATTCTTCGCTGAACTAGAAGTTGAGAGATTAGTTCGTAACATGCATTCAGCATCAGCTTGTATACTTCCAGCCGCTGCAAGTAGATTAGTATGGGCTTTGAACTCCATCAAGGATAAGAATAGCAGAATTCTGATTGAAGGATTCTATGAGGGTATCAAACCGTTTACAGAAGCGGAGCTTGAAGCAATCAAAAAAATCGACCTCCATGAAGATTTACTCAAGAAAGAATATGGTATTGACGAGTTCCTTAATGGAATCACAGGTGATGAATTGAAGAAGGCATACTACGGTGATCCAACTGCAAACATTTGCGGTTTGACTAGTGGCTATCAAGAGAAGGGATCAATGACTGTATTGCCAGCAAAGGCATCATGCAAAATTGACTTCAGACTGGTGGACGGAATGCATCCTGATGACATCCACAAGAAACTCAGGAAACATCTTGATAATTTGGGATTCACAGATGTGAGGATAATATACTTCGAGGGATACCCAGCAGCAAAGACTCCTATAGATCATCCATTTATCGAAATTATAAAAAAAGCAAACCAGCGCGTATTTGGAGAGTTGAGAGTTCATATGACCAACCCTGGTTCCGGGCCTCTCTATCTCTTCAACAAACATGTACCTATGGTGTCTATTGGTTGCGGAGACCACTTATCCAAAGCTCACTCTCCGAATGAGAGTATCGCTGTGGAAAACTATCGAAAATCGATGCACAGAGTAGTTGCTGTTATGGATGAAATGAGTAAGTGGTAGGAAACAATCCCTACCACATTTGTATACTATGGGAGGGGTGGTCTTATTGACACATCCTTCTCCCATTCCACCTCATACGAATACTCAATCTTCAACTCAGCCCCAGCTTCAATCTTAGTTTCCCATTCAAGAACACCTAATTCTTCTTTCTTTGTAGACAGCGAGGGTGGAGCCAATTCAACTTCGATTTTCTCAGAGTTACTATGAGGAATCACATCAACAACCTTGATTGTGATCTCCTGTTTCCCAAAATTCTGCATTTCGAGAGAATACTTGTATCCTCTCTTCTGCCTCCCTCTTGTAATTCCAGCTTTCTCAATATCCTTTTCCAAGAGTTTCTTCTCTACCTTAATATCGTAAGCAACTCTAGTACCGAGTCTGAACTTCTCTCTAGGAGCCTTAAGATTGAGATATGTTTCACCTATGAAATCTCCAGCAGCATAGACTTTCACATTGCCAGGAAGAAGAACCGCATCTCCGTTTGTGATCTCATCCTGTGCAACAGCTTCTGCCATCGCTGAGGCATTCCAGAAATGTAGTCTTCGAGACTCAAACTCCTCTAGAGTAAGAGTCACTGGATGTGGGTCGTTGTCTGAGGGAATTGAAACCTCACCTGGTACATTATAGACCGTGATTCCTCCAAGAGTTTCGGTTGGTTCCGCGTAGTCCTCGATGATGTCAGGCATCGGCTCCTCTTCTGCCTCCAGCATCATCATTTCGTCAATATCTTCATCATACGCTTTTTCTTTCCTCATGTCAGCGGGAGCTGCCGCAGTTCTTGATGCAACTCCCTTTCCATAAAGCTGTGGAGTGTAAACATCGATATAGAATGGGCTGGGTTCTATTGCTTCAATTGGTTTAGCGGATGCAGTTGAAACTGTAAGATCAACATCTTCCCAATCCTCAAGTGTCTGGTTGTTGACAACTGCAATTCTTTTGACAGCTGTAATGTCTTCTCCAATATCTACATCATAGGTAGGTGTCCAGGATGCCATTCGTAATTGATAGGTTATTTCCAATTTAAGAGAAGTACTCTCTTTAACATCGAGATTGACAAACACCTCATTGACCGTTTCTGTCCTCCTCTGTCCTTGAATCCGGTTGATATTGTCTTGGAGAGATGCAATCTCTGCATCAATTCTCTCCAACTCATTCTCAAGATTGCGGACTGTTTTCCTTGCATCACGAATAAGATCACTACCAGTCTTGTCCATCTTAGTAAATTGTTCCATCTGGGATTCTCCCACGGAATACCACTTACCAAACTCAGAGCTAAACTGATTCATGACGAGGTTCATTCTTTCGCTTCTTGTTGTCTGAAGCTGAATCTTGTCCTCAATCTCAGCTCGTTCCTTTTGGAAACCCTTGAGTTTTTCATATAGCTCCTTTACATTACCCTCTGGTTCGAAAGTCCGACTGATCTGCTTGACATCAATTCCACGGAGAACAGCGTTTCCTTCACCTTTTACTCGAAAGCTGTCTGGTTCAGCATAGCGAGTGATGTTTGACACTTTGACAATTTGTTCACCCTGCGGAAGTTCTGTCTTTCCAGTCCTGATGATTCGTGCACCATCTCGGAAGACTGTTACGGTTGAGATATGAGTAGTCATCTCTTTCATTCATTTGACCTCCTCAAGGTAGTGGGGGAGTGATAATCACATCTTTCTCCCACTCTACTTCATAGCTATACTCGATGATCTTCTTCTCATTTGGTACCAATTCTCTATGCCACTCAATAATCCCGAGTTCATGGTTCTTCGGTGCAATCTTATCCCAATCTATCTTCACTTCAATCTGTGTACTAGTACTATGTGGGACTCTATCAAAGACTTCTATCTTGATCTTTCTCTTTGAGAAGCTTTGAATTTCCAATTTGTAATTATACGAGCGTCGAAGTTTTCCTCGCAAGACTCCTGCTTTCTCCATCTCATGCTCAACGAGCCTCTTTTCAGCTTTCACGTCATATGCCACTCTTGTTCCTATTTTGAATTCCTCCCTTGGCGATATCTGGTTGATTGAGGACTCCCCAATATAGTCCCCTTCAGAGAATACTTTCACTTTGCCTGGGAGTATAACACTATCATTATTCGTGACCTTATCTTGGGCTACAACTTCATACATTTCTTCAGCATACCAATAATGAACAGTTGATGAGTTTAGATCCTCTTCTATCAATGTCACAGGATGTTGTTCATAATCAGAAGGAATTGTCATCTTCTTTGGTAATTCATAGACAGCAATTCCTGATACTGTTTCCACAGCCTCAGCAAATTCTTCCACAATCTCTGGTGGAGGTGCAGGAGGTGCTACCCCAGCTACCATTGAAGGTCTTGCAGCTGATTTGTAGTGTTTCACACCTCTGTCCCTCTTTGTGACTTCTAATGAGGGGTCATATGCAGTAATGAAGAAAGGACTCCCTTCAATAGCTTCAACAGGTTTGGCTGTTGCCGTGGATATAGTTAAACTAACATTCGACCAGTCTTCTTCAGTTCGATTTCCAACTAGAGCAAGTCTTCGAAGCTTGGCTTTCTCAGGCAAGAGATCAACATCATATCGTGGAGACCAACCAGCTCCTGCAGTTTGATAGGTTACATCAAGCTCAATATCAGAAGCTGTAGCAACCTCCAGTGTTACCTCGACAGAATAGGATGAAACCGTTCTTCTCTCAGAATTAATCTTTCCAATATTATCTCTCAAAACCTGCATTTTATCATCTAGATCCTGTAATTCTTCGTTCAGTTCTCTTATCGTCTTCTGGATATCCAAACCAATTTTCACTGCTTTCTTGTCCATTTCAGTGAGGGATTTTATGTCTCCCTCATTCGCTGCAAAGACCATGCCAAAATGATTAGAGAACTCTGCAACCATACTATCAACCTGTCCAAGTCGACCTTGTTGGTATTCGATTTCATCACTGATCTCAGTTCGCTTCTTCTCCAAGACCTTTAGTTCATCATAAAATGGTTTGATGTCTGATGATGGTTCGTAGACATCAGTCACACTTTGAACATCAATACTAGAAAGTTTGGCTGGTCCTTTTCCTTTGACTCGGAAACTATCACTCTGAGCATAATTCGTGATGTTTGTTACTAAGATCTTATGTGGTCCGGGCTCCAGTTTCACTTTGCCTGTTCTTGTGACTCGAGCCGCATCACGGAAAACAGTCACTTCTGAAATAGTAGTTTGAAGACTTGTCAAATCCATTCTCCCTTCTGGGGAGAGTGCATCAGTCCATTTATCCTTTCGTGGAATGGGTTTCAATTTTTATGGACCATTATGCATGGGGAGTCTAATGAGAAAACAACATCCTGGATTCTTGTTTTCCACTAGTTCAATAGAACCATTTACAGACTCGATGATTGATTTTGTAAGATAGAGCCCTAATCCCTTTCCTTGTTCTCCAGCGGTTGCTCCTCTCTCAAATAAATCGTTCTTGAGTTCAGGATCAATTCCAGGACCATCGTCGCTAAATAAAATCTCGAGAGAATTTCCAGACGCAGAGAGCATTATTTCCACGTTAGGGAGATTTCCAGCGTGTTGTGCAGAATTACGTAATAGGTTTTCAAAAGCAAGGGCAATAATTCTTCCATATTTGGGTAGATGGTGCCGCACCTCATCAGTCGCATCAACTGAAACTAGCATGCCCTTGAATGCAATCTCTGCACGTTGACTGATTTTATCAAGTATGGTCAGAATGTCTGTATCAAGCTCTGCCTCGGTCATTGAAAACATCTGTAGCAAGCTTCTCATTCTCTCAGCAGCGGCTAGAGTTGACTCGAGGTATGCCTTCTGTTTGTATTCTCCCGCAGACATCTGTGACAATTCAATTCCACCAAGAATCATCTGGATGTCATTACCAAGGTCATGTCTGAGAATCTTCGTATACATCTCTAGTTCTTTCCGTTGTACATCAAGACTTCGATTACTCTGTATCAAACTCTTTGAGTAGTATTGTTGGGTCCAAGATGTAATTAGTAGAAAGATACAGACAATGGAGGCAACACCTATTGCTTCCAATCCATCCCCAATATTAATTCCAGGGTGCTGGATTATTACGATGAAAAGTCCTAGATTCATGGTTGTAACAAGAAAGGTCATCTTACGTGTGCTAAGTAATTGACTCCCTAATAGCGCAGCTAAAACAGGCCAAGAAAGAATCTGAAAAACCAAAGATGCTCTGTTCCAAGTAGGTGTAAAAATTAGTATTAGGAATGGGAGTGTTGCAGCAGTCAAGATTGTAGCAGCTGATGACATACGTATGTGCTCTGTTCCGCTAAGCAAGTATACTCCTGCCAAAAAAATTGTTAGAAGACCATAGATTGGAAAACCTGGAATTGGACTACTTAGGACCTGCAAAACTGGAAAGACACAAACTGCTGTAATTAGCGTTGTTCTGAGAAACCGAGCTTTTCGTTTTGTTCCTTCATTCTCAATTGATGCAGAGGGCTGTGTTAAAATCCATGGGAGATCTAGTATTCTCTCAAAAATAACTAGTACCCTTGATTGAACATCCTGCGCATCCCTCAATGTGCAAAGCTCCAATCCACGTGCGAATATTCCCTTTCGACTTCTTCCAAGTTTTTGAGGTTAATGGCGTTGTTAAACCACAATTAGAAGATTGCGGCGGTAGGGCATATCCGTTTGCTGACACAATAATCTTGGAGCAAACCCATATATAGATATGTTCGACTATCAACAATTAGTTTATATTATAGTATACTCATAATATTAGACGGAGACTTCACTAGTAGGAGTATAATCAGATGAGTCGCCATAGCATTATGACCAAGAGTAAAGATGTGTCTTGGGGAAAGGCTGGGAGACCGATGAATGATTCTAACTCACTTGCCTTCATGGAAATTCGATTGAGGTCTCTAGGCAAAGCTCTACTTGAATTAAAGAACAAGAGGCACAATCTTGAACAGGAGCTCCGTCAGGGTCACGTTCCCGAATCTGAGTATGCTTCTTCATTGTTGAAGCTCATTGTCGAATCCAACACTCTCACGAAGGAACAGAAAGACATTGCAGAACAGATAAAGAATCTCAAGAATAAGAGCCTCATTCAGCAAAAATGCCCAATTAAGAGAAGTTCCTCCCTTTATACCAAATCAAATCAATAATCTTGTTAAACCAAAGTCTCATTCTCGAAATGCTTTCAGCTGGATGCAGAGAATTGATGGAGGACAATACCTCTCAAATAATCGACGATTTAAGTTGAAGGATTTATTTCAATTAGACTAGAAAATAGTGAGGGGGCTCGAAATGAGATCCCCTCAAAGTATGTGGATTACTCGATTAATTCAAAATCTTCTTTTGA
>JAEOUL010000157.1 GCA_016839345.1 Candidatus Thorarchaeota archaeon
AAACCCACCTCAATCTATGAAGTCGGTGAAGCAGGTTCAGTCAGACTCACACCAATCGATATCAGAGCACGATTAGAGAACATCAATGATGATGATTATCGTCTTCTTGGTATCAATCCACAAGCCGCTCGGCTTGAATGGTCCATTCTCACAGTACTTGCAGTTCCTCCAGTCACTGTTCGTCCCTCAATCACCCTTGAATCAGGTGTACGAAGTGAGGATGACCTCAGCCACAAACTCATAGATATCATTCGAATCAACCAGAGGCTTCGAGAGAACCTAGATGCTGGAGCACCTCAGCTCATTGTAGAAGACCTATGGGAGTTGTTACAGTATCATTGTACAACTTACTTTGATAATGGTGTGAGTGGAATCCCACCTGCCAGGCATAGGTCAGGTCGTGCTCTCAGAACTTTGGCCCAACGACTGAAAGGCAAGGAAGGTCGTTTTCGTTCCAACCTATCAGGAAAACGTGTTGATTTCTCAGCACGTACCGTGATTTCTCCAGACCCTAACCTTAGCATGAATGAAGTAGGTGTACCAGAACAGATTGCCAGAATTCTTACGATCCCTCAACGAGTGACCGAGTGGAACCTCAAGGAGATGCAAGAACTTGTCATTCGTGGTCCTGACAGACATCCTGGATGCAACTATCTGATACGTACTGATGGTCGTCGTGTTGATCTTCGTTTTGTGAAAGAACGAACAGTCATTGCTGACACCATCGAACCGGGCTTCATTGTAGAGCGTCATCTGAACACTGGAGACATAGTTCTATTCAACAGGCAGCCATCATTACATAGAATGTCTATTATGGCCCATGAGGTGCGAGTGATGCCATACAGGACTTTTAGACTTTCATTATACGTTTGCCCACCATACAACGCAGACTTCGACGGTGATGAAATGAACCTCCATGTACCTCAATCTGAGGAGTCACGTGCTGAGGCTCGAGTTCTAATGAGAGTCCAAGAACAAATCCTGTCACCAAGATACGGAGGTCCCATTATTGGAGCACTCCAAGATTACATCTCAGCTGCATTCTTACTCACAAGGAAGTCCAGCCTTTATACATTAAATCAAGTGAACCAGCTCTTGGCCACTGCTAACTTTCAAGGTACACCCCCAGATCCTGCAATCATTGCACCAGTTCCACTGTGGACTGGTAAACAGATTTTCAGTATGTTCATACCTGAAGGAATAAACATCTCCTTCAAGGCGAATATCTGCAGAAAATGTCAGACCTGTAAGAGAGAAGACTGTGAGTTCGATGCTTATGTGGTGATACGCGATGGCAACTTGGAATTTGGTGTAGTTGACGAGAAAGCGTTTGGTGCTGGTGAACCAGATTCTCTCTTTCACAGAATAATCAAGGAGAAGGGACCAACAACAGCCAGAATATTCATGGACTCTGTTGGAAGACTCCTTGTTCGACTCATCACCGATAGAGGATTCTCAATGGGTCTAAATGATGTCACTCTACCTCGTGCAGCCTCTCAGAGGATTAAAAGAATTCTCGATGATGCGGACGCTAAGGTAGACCAGCTCATTGAAACTTACAAGCGAGGTGAACTAGATCCAAATCCTGGTCAAACTCTACTAGAAACCCTTGAGCAGAGAATCATGGCTACACTGGCTGAGGCACGAGACTCAGCAGGTGAGGTTGCAGGAGAGCATCTAGGTCTTGAGAACTCGGCGGTTATTATGGCACAGACTGGGGCTCGTGGTTCAAGATTGAATCTTTCACAGATGGCTGCTGTTGTAGGCCAACAAGCAGTTAGAGGAGAACGTATCAACAGAGGTTATGTTGGTCGTACGCTCCCCCACTTTGAGAGGGGCGATTTAGGCGCACGAGCACGAGGTTTTGTTACATCTAGCTACAAGAGTGGACTAGACCCAATAGAATACTGGTTCCATGCAGCAGGAGGCCGAGAAGGACTCGTAGACACTGCTGTGAGAACCTCAACATCAGGATACATGCAGAGACGTCTCATGACTGCTCTACAGGATCTCAAAGTAGAAAGTGATGGTACAGTTAGAACTGCTCCGGGAAGAATAGTTCAATTCCGTTTTGGTGATGATGGAGTTGATCCAAGCAAATCTGACCATGGACGCTCTGTCAACATAGACATAGCAATTGAGAAAGTCCTGGGTAAAGGAAGGATGGATTAGAGGAGGTTTAGACAGTGTCAAAGAATACAACTAAGAAGAGCACTACGACCAAGAAAACAACTGCAAAGAAGAAGCCAGCAGCAAAGAAACCAGCTGCTAAGAAAGCCCAGGCCAAGAAAACGACTATAGTCAAGAAGACGCCAGTTGAAAAGAAAAAACCAGATGCGAAAGAAACTGCCGCTGTCACTCCTATTACAAAACATATGGAGAAACGTTTTGAGAAAATGCGAGAAGAGCGGAGACTACCTCCAAGTGTAATGAACGAACTTGAATCCAAGGTCAGTAATTTAGATGTCACAAAAAAGGAGTTCGATGCAATCTGTGACAACGTAATAGAGTCCTATGAGAGATCACTTGTGGAGCCTGGTGAAGCTGTAGGTACAGTTGCAGCACAAAGCATTGGAGAGCCGGGAACACAGATGACACTTCGAACATTCCACTATGCAGGTGTTGCAGAACTTAGCGTCACACAAGGTCTTCCTAGACTCATCGAGATTGTTGATGCCAGGAATAATCCAAGTACTCCCACCATGAAGATACATCTAGACGAAGAAATAGCTCAACATCGCAATGAGGCCAAGGACATTGCAAGAAACATAGAGATGGTCTTGGTCGAGAGTGTAGCAAGTAATGTTTCAATTGACTTACTTCGACAAGCCATTGACATCCGATTTGACTCAGAATTGATGGAGGATAAGGGTCTCACAGTTGAGGCTGTAGCTGAGGCTATACAAGAGAAAATCAAAGGCAAGGGAGAGGTAGAAACATCAGACAATACTATCTTCGTATACCCCACAAATGAAACCCTTGCAGATCTTCAGAGACTAAGCGAGAAAATCCGTGAAGTACGTGTCAAAGGAATCAACAATGTCACACATGTCGTGATTAGAAAGGAATCTGATGGCTACGTGCTCTACACCGAGGGCTCAAACTTGGAAGATGCGCTAGAAGTGGAGGGCGTGAATCCTCATAGAATCTACACGAACAACCTTCGTGAAATCTTTCAGGTGCTAGGAATCGAAGCTACCAGGAACGCCATCATCCAAGAAGCAATGAATGTGCTCAATGAACAGGGTATGGATGTTGATGTGAGACACATTATCCTCGTAGCTGATATGATGACTGCTGATGGGACAATCCGTCAGATTGGTCGTCATGGTATTTCTGGCTCAAAGAACAGCGCTTTGGCAAGAGCTGCTTTTGAGGTCACGATTAAGCACTTACTAGGGGCTGGAATAGCTGGAACACGAGACCCGCTCAGGGGAATCACAGAGAATGTCATTCTTGGTCAGCTTATACCTCTGGGAACAGGAGCCATAGATCTTCTTATGAACCCACAATTCACTTCTACCAAGAAAAAGAGGAAATGATAGGACCACGACGGAAACATTAAAACTGAAAACAATTTGACGCAATCTGTTCGGTTCTGTCTACGAATCATATACGAGGTCATACAATGAGCCTGAATCAACCAATAGCAAGCGCAGTAAACACCGGCGAATGTAAAATCGGTGCAAAGTCTTCAATTGATGCTATCAAGAGCGGAGCGGCTAAACTCGTAGTAGTCGCAGCAAACTGCCCAAGAGCTGATTATGAAGACATTACCAGATTTGCCAAACTGTCCGAAATCAAGGTCCAAAAGTTCGAAGGGACCTCTTGGGATCTAGGTGAAGTTGTAGGCAAACCGTTCATGGTTTCTGCAATAGCAATAATCAAACCAGGTGATTCAAAGATACTGAAGATGGTCTGAGGCGATTTTTTTTGGCCCGGGTAAAACTCTCCATGGAGGACATGGCACTCATCGCCAAGTTCGAACAGATTACAGGTGCTGCAGCAATTGATGTTATTCGTGATGACGAGGGAGAGAGAATTATCATTGTTGTTCGTCCTAAACAGCTAGGTAAAGCCATTGGCCGTGGTGGAGTAAATGTCAAAGCCGCATCAGAGGCTTTTGGACGAGCTGTTGACGTTGTTGAGATGGCAGACTCTGCCGAAGCCTTTGTCAAGAGTGCTCTTGCACCCGCCAGAGTTGAACAGGTGAAGATTGTAGAGCATCGAGATGGCACCAAGGTGGCATCAGTA
This sequence comes from Candidatus Thorarchaeota archaeon, assembly GCA_016839345.1. The sequence goes on from JAEOUL010000157.1 coordinate 4,255, forward strand.
ACTGTAAACACGGAAGATCGTGGAATTGCAATAGGTCGTGATGGAAGAAACGTTGCCCGCGCACGAATTCTAGTACGCCGTCACTTCGATCTGAACAATGTTGTGATTGCCTGAAGTATTTCCGGAAGCTTACTTTTCATAAGCCTTTTAAGGTTACAACAGGCCGGAGCCGATAACCACCATTCAGAGCGTACCATGAATGGTATGTAGACCGCAAAGAGGTAAATTATCTTGACAGGTTCGAAATCCCCATTGGGCGAGTTCGCAGCCCGACCTCTCCTCCGAAAGAGGAAGAAGTTCCGCTGGAAGAAGCCCACTTACAAGAGGCGTACTCTGAAGTTAAAGAGGAAGACTGACCCACTAGAGGGTGCTCCTCAAGCCAAAGGCATCGTACTAGAAAAGGTTGGTATTGAGTCAAAGCAGCCAAACTCAGCTATTAGAAAGGCTGTAAGGATTCAACTCTCAAAGAATGGAAAACAGATTACAGCATTCATACCTGGGGATGGTGGCCTGAAATATATAGATGAACACGACTCTGTTGTTGTTGAGGGGATTGGTGGTGCTCAGGGAGGTCCTATTGGAGATCTTCCAGGTGTGAGTTGGAAAGTAATCAAGGTCAATGGTGTCGGCTTAGAGTCATTGATCTATGGAAGAAAAGAGAAGCCAATTCGTTAGGTGGTTGAGATGTCCGAAGAAAAAACAGTTGAACCAGTTGTTGAAGAAACCCCACCTCACGAACTTCCAGAACTCCTTCTTTTTGGGAAATGGGATTCCACCAATGTGCAGCTAAACGATGTTGGTCTAGCACGATATATCTCACTCAAACCAGTATTGATTCCTCATACATCAGGTCGCCATGCTCACAAGAGATTCCACAAGTCTAACGTTCCTATCGTTGAACGATTTGCAAATAAGATGCTTAATGCCGGTCGTAGAAAGGACAAGAAGACACGAACTGGAAGAGGTGCTGGTAAGAAACTGAGAGCAATCGCTACACTCAGACGTGTTTTTGAAATAATCAACTACAGAACCGGACTGAATCCCGTACAAGTTCTGGTTACAGCAATTGAGAATGCAGCTCCCGCGGAGGAAACCACCAGAATCTCCTATGGAGGTATGGCATATCCTCGCTCTGTGGATGTTTCGCCACAGAGAAGAATTGATCTCGCCCTGAGATATCTTTCAGTTGGCGCAGTGCGTTCGGCACATAAGAATGCTAAGTCGTTCGAAGAATGCCTCGTTGATGAACTCCTTCTTGCTTACAAGAACGACCCTGGTAGTTTTGCCGTTGCTAGGAAAGAGGAACGAGAGCGAGTAGCCCGTTCTGCAAGATAATTTGTTATTAGCTGCACGGGCACTCCCGTGCAACTCCTATTCATCTTTGACAGTTTCAGTTCATCTTATCAGACGGATTCGTTCCAGAAATCACAATGAGGACCAATTGATGAGTAGACTGTCTTTAGCATATCTGGCACTTGTCGCTACTACGTTTGCATGGGCGTCATCCCTGATTCTAGCTAAGATATTGTTTGCAGAGAATGTTGGCCCAATAATATTCGTTGCTTTAAGATACACGCTCGCTTGCCCATTTCTTCTAATTCTGACTCTCCACCAGAGAAGACGAAAAACTGTAGAAGATGTAAAAAAACATTGGAAGATTATAGCTATTGCAGGAATCAGTGGTCCATTTATTTCCCAGATTATGCAGTATATTGGACTTGAGCTTACTGCAGCAAGTGATGCACTCTTGTTGTTAAACCTGACACCAATCTTTGGAGTTATACTTGCGGCAATAATACTGAATGAAGCGATAACGGTGGAAAAGGTTTCAGGTGTATTGCTCGCTACTATTGGCGCAACACTCATTGTGATGAACACATCACCAGAATATGTCGCCTTTGACTTATTCCGTATTTTCGGTGATCTTATTGTGATTGCATCCACATTCTTCTTTGCAGTCAATGGTATCGCTGGCAAAATCGCGGTCAAATCCGTTGATGCTGTTTCAACTACGTTCTACAGCACCCTGATTGCAGTTCCTTTCATCTGGATATCGGCAGTGTTCCTGGAAGATGTATCCATTCTGTTTCGAATGAGTATCCTGTCTTGGGTTATCGTTTTGTGGGTTGCAATTGTAAACACTGTACTTGCATTCATTCTATACTATGAATCAATGAAATATATCGAAGCATCTCGAGTTCAAATAACACTGAACCTAATTGGAGTGTGGGGTGTTCTAATGTCAGTAGTAGTGCTTCAGGAAACAGTCACGATTCTCCAGATTATTGGTGGATTTCTTACTATGATAGGTGTAGCGATTGCCCAATTGATGTTCAAAACGAAACCCAATGAATACCCCCCATAGAGGTGGTTTAAATTCTCACATCCGACCAACAGTAGACTTCTAGTAAAACTATCCGCGAATTCGATAGACAGAACGCCCAGTCGAAAGCATTTTGTGGGAATTGAATCCTTTTTTCATGACTGACTATGATGAACAAAGTCTTGATTTGCTATGGAACACGATATGGAACAACTACTGAAGTTGTCCAAGAAATGAGTAAAACTGCTCAAGAACTTGGAGCCCAAGTGGATGTTGTACATCTACAGAACAAAACTCCTATACCAGCACCGGAGGACTATGATCTAGTGATTGTGGGGAGTGGAATTCAAGCAGGACAATGGACAAAAGAGCCTCTCGAGTTCATCAAGAATAATCTAGAAAAACTCGCTCAGACCCAAACAGCTCTATTCGTAGTGTGTGGAGATGCAGGTAGCCCTGACAAGTGTGCTGAAGCACAGATTAATTACCTGGACAAAATAGTTGAGGACAACCCTGGACTGACTCCTGTTTCCACAGTTCTAATTGGTGGAATGTTTGATTTTAAGAAATACAATTTCGCAGTCCGTGCGCTCATCAAACGCATAGTGAAAAAGGAACTGCCGCCTGGAGAGGAACTTCCGGACAAGATTGACTTTCGCGATTGGAACATGATTCGTAATTGGGTCAAAGAAATTATTCAGTAGTATGGTGAAATGAATGAAGATATTGAAAGTTATCAAGAATCATACGAGCGAATTTCAAACACCTCTAATAGCAGTGAAGGGCGAGATTGTTGAAGGAGAAAAGCGTGAAACCGAGTATAAGGGATGGCTCTGGTGCCGGAACAACGCTGGGGTTAATGCATGGGTACCAGAAACATATCTCGAAAAGGTATCAGAACCTGGACAGTTTCAGTTTCTAAAAGACTATAACTCACGAGAACTGACTATCGATGAAGGTCAGGAAGTGATAGTTTTGGATGAAGATAGTGAATGGGCATGGGTACGAACCACTCTTGGGGAAGAGGGATGGATTCCCCTAGACAGTCTTCAAGATTTGAAAGACAAACCGGATTCAATACCTGATCTGACGTGAATTTCTAGTAAAATCGTCCGCGGATTCCAATTTCATTGCCATTGCTAGATTCATTTCTCTTAAAGATAGGTATCTATTCCCCACTTATGGATGGTTTCAATGAATAGTACTGTTTCTGATTATATGTTTCAATATTCAATCTCTATTATCAGCTTACAATGATTTGTTGTTTGCATTTTTTGTTCCGCTGGTGCTCTTTGGCCAGCTAGAGAAATGTTCCAGAAGGCTCTCTATCCCTCTAGTTAAGTGAACCTGTCGAAACGATTAAAAGCATCCCACAAGGTGAGAGCCAAGCAGGTTCCCACCTTAGGGGACCGACTAACACAGAATAAGGAGAATTATGCCTTGTCCAAGAAAGATAAGGAGCACCT
>JAEOUL010000158.1 GCA_016839345.1 Candidatus Thorarchaeota archaeon
AAGAAATCCTCCAGATGGTTGTTGAAGTACTTGATGAAGAAGACAAGTACCTTCTACTAATACTTGATGAACTCGACTATTTCATTAGACAGCGAGGTGCCGACATTCTATATGACTTAACCCGACTCATGGATGATCGACTCAATGCTCCTCAACGTTTGTCCGTGATAGGAGTTGGAAGAAAGATCCCTCTTGATGAGAGTATATTGGATCAGAGTACATTAAGTACACTTCAACGAAACGTACTCCGTTTTGGCCGATATACGTCTGATGCTCTTTATGACATTCTAAAGGGACGTGCTGATATTGCATTCGACCACGATACAGTCATGGACGAGACACTACAGCTTATCTGTGACATTTCATCAGAACGCGGAGATGCTCGTTATGCAATCGAACTCCTTTGGCGTGCAGGGAAGCAGGCTGACAGTGAAAATTCCAGAAAAGTGATTCCTGACTATGCCCGTAAGGCAAAGGCTGATACTCATCCTGAATTGAGGAAGGAGGTGTTTGCAGCTCTCCCACGACAGAATGTGCTTCTGCTTCTAGCAGCCGCAAGACAACTCAAGGAGAATCGGGGTGCCTATATCACAATGGGCGAGCTCGAAGAGATGTATCATCCGATATGTGAGGAGTACAACGAAGAGCCAAGGGCTCACACTCAGGTCTGGGAGTGGGTCCAAGATCTAAATGCTCATGGGCTTCTAGACACAAAACGTTCTGGTGCTGGGCAGAGAGGCCAGACAACTTTGATAGGACTCTCTGATGTACCAGCTGAAATGTTAGAACAACATCTACTCGACTTGCTTAATTGATGGGGGTTTTCATGATTTCTAAGGACGCTGATGATAGGTTTCGAGTGCCAATCGAAGAGCTGTTCTCCTCGAGAGGGAGAATCAAGATACTGAAAGAGCTGGCTACTTCCAGTGAGCTGAACATATCCGAACTTTGCAGGAGAGTTTCTTTGAATCATAGTTCGACCAAATCACATCTCGAAGTGCTTATCGAATCCGGCCTAGTCGAGGAGAAGATGTTTGGGAGAATCAAAATCTACCGTTATCGAATAGAGGACCACAGGGCACGGGCCCTACGAAACTTGTTTGGACTATGGCAGTCGTGACTGAGAGGGCTATCAGTTGAACTCTTATATTGCACGTCTTTTCTATCTTGGAGATCGTTACCATGGATCCCAATTTCAACCAAATCTCCTCACGGTACAGGGCGAAATCATTGACGCATTAAACAAATGGGACATGCAAAGCGAAACCAATTACTCTACTCAGACAGTCCAATTATCAGGCCGTACTGACCGTGGCGTACACAGTATAGGTCAAATTGTATTGATAAAAACAGAGAGGAAACTCAACATTGACAAAGTTAATCGATATCTCCCGTCTGATATCGCTTTATGGGCATCTGCAGTAGTCCCAGCCAACTTTAATCCACGTTATGATGTACTTATGAAACATTACAGATACTATTTCGATTTTGATTCAAGAGAGGTGAATCTGCAATCTATGAGAAACGCACTACAACTCTTATCGGGAACCCGCGATTTTTCCATGTTCTCCAAGCCCGATGGAGATAGACCAACCACAACTACCATTCTTAATGCCTGTCTTCTTGAATCAGATATTGGTATTACGATGGATATTTTTGGGACTAATTTTCTCTGGAAGCTAATCAGAAAGACAGTATCTATGCTCATACAGATTGGTTTCGGCACAATGGATATGAAAACGTTCTCAAATCATCTCAATGGCCCTAATATAATTCCAGGAGGGATTGAACCAGCTCCAGCAGAATGTTTAGTACTAGTGGAAACCGCAGTTCCTATCCGAATGACTACTAGCAAATATGCTCTTTCAAGGATTCGAAAGCAATTGAGTTCCTATCTGAATTATCTCAAGAGGTCCAGACGCGTCCTAAGTGCTATCAGCGACGACTACTTCTTTCATCAAAAAAGCCTTTCTTGATTTCGAGCCAGTTCGAAAAGATATCCTTCAATCCGGGATTTTGTCTGACTATCTCAAGTATTGTATCCTTATAGGCACGTGCCGCTCTATTCTTTGAAATCGATGTGACTCTGGTAATTTGGAGAAGGAAATCTGATTCCTTGTCACGTTTTCTATTCCCACGCCAAATCAACATTGGCCAGTATGGCTGAGAATATTCAACTATTCTATAGGGTGTTACTTTTCTGCTTGTAGACATCCCAATCGCCAGAAAGTCATATACATAGGCTAGTAGCTTCCAGTTCTGACGTTTCCAAATTCTTCCAAGTGATAAGTCAGCAAGTGATAGATATTCAAATCCCCGGTCAAGCTCTTCTGGAGTTGTGAGATGAAGATGGGCATTCTCCTCAAGCCACAGAAGCAGCTGATTATGGTCCATATCTAGTTCCGAAATAACGCGCTTGGCTATTTCTGGGTCTGTAGTCATAAACAAGCGTCCAAAGGCCTCCCCAACTTCACGACGCACGTCGCGAAATGGCAAACCCTCATCCGATGTACGACCACTCACAGAGAGAGTTTCAAGATCAGATATTGCAGCTCGAAGGTCGCCTCCAGCCTTATCTACAATTCCCTCTAATACATCATCAGAAAATAAGGAACCATGAGATAATGCAATCTCTCTAATGACAGCTACCATGTCACTTGGCTCAATTGGGTCGAATCTAAACACCTTACAGATTTTCAGCAAATCCTTGAGTCGCGGGCTGTTGGGATCGTTTGCAGTCATTATGATAGGATGTACGGTATCTTCAATGATTTTCAGGATTGCACCCACACCTCCACGATCACTAGTCCCAGAAAGTCCGTCTACTTCGTCCAAGAGAAGAAGACGAAGTCTACCATCCAACGTCTGTTGTGTTGCCGCTTTCCAGACCTGATTTTCGATACTTCCCTTGTTCCTTTTATCACTAGAATTAAACTCCACCAGTTCCAAGTCGTAATCATGAGAAAGCGCTCCCACAGATGCAGTCTTTCCCACTCCTGGAGGACCAATCAACAGCGCAGCCCTCTTACTAGGCGAACCACTAATCCAAGTCTGAATCCATTCTTTCAACTCCCTTACTGCATCGACATTACCAGCGAGCTGTGTGAGACTTGTAGGTCGATGAAGCTCTGGCCACGGTAGGTTCTTGTGACTCATGATTCACCCCGTTCCAGTCCTATATGAGCTAATAGTGCACTCAGCTGAACCTCCCCACTTGCTCCTTCCCCTATCCTGAACTCGGCTTCTGCAGTTCTCTCAAGAATTTTCATCTTTCGATTCTCGGAGATGTCCAGTTTTAGCACTTCTCTATGTAGTTGCCTTGCTAAATCAACAGGTGAAACTCCTTGCTGATAGATAAGTGCCCTTAGCTTTTCAAGAGAGTCTTCGTAGTTTTCACCTGCAGAATCCAAAACTTCCTTAATCGCCTTGGGATTTGCTCTACCTGCTATTGCAAAGACTGTTCTATCATCCACTTTTTCCCCTGCAGATGCAGAGGCTTGAAGGAGATTGATGGCAGCTCGCATATCTCCTTCAGCAAGGTATAGTATTGCTTGGATTCCGTCGGCATTGGTAGAAACCTTTTCTTTCTTTGCTATAAACTTCAATCTCTCAGTTATTGAGCTATCGTTTAAACGTGCGAATCTGAATATCGCACACCTAGACTGAATCGGTGGAATTATCCTACTAGAGTAGTTGCAAATTAGCACCATTCTACATGAGCCTGCATACGACTCCATCGTACGCCTCAAAGCATGTTGAGCGTCGGCAGTAAGATGATCTGCTTCGTCCAAGACCAGAATCTTAAAGGGAGCATCACCAGCCGGCATGATTCTGGCAAAGTTCTTTATTTGATTCCTAACGACATCAATGCCTCTCTCATCACTCGCATTTAGCTCCATGAAGTTGCGATCGAAAGTATCTCCAAAGAGATCTCTTGACATTGCCATGGCAGCTGTGGTTTTGCTTGTACCTGGAGGCCCAGTGAACAGACAATGCGGCACATTCCTGTTCTGTACAAACTTTGTCAGACTCTCAATGATTGATTCTTGTCCAATAATCCCTCCTAGTGTGGGAGGGCGATATTTCTCTGTCCAGAGGTCTAAATCCATTCGATTCCCATCCCGTCGTAGGCTCCGGTGACAATCTTCTAGTGCTCTTAAAAGCTTCTCCGGAAGAATCAATTCACTTGAATCTGTAGCCTCACTCCACTATAGAACACTCTTGTTGGACTAAAAGGAGCACTATATTTCCTCTTTCTAGAACAAGCTCTTTATGGTATGCCAATCAATCAATAATCGTGTACATGATGACTTTCCAACGCGATGTCAAAACCATAAAGGAGCGTTTTGCAATACAGTTTCTGAATGAAACACGTACATGCACTTTTCGAGAGGATGTACCTGAGGTCATAATTGGTGGAGAAAAACTTGGTCCGTTCAAGGCCGGAACTGCGACCCAGCTTCAGAATTGGGCGATTGAAAGATTTGATGCACACAATCTTGTTGACTTGGATGCAACAGAGGCATATGAATCACTTAGGCGTTTTCAGAACCTGTATAACGCAGAGGAGAAACAGCCCCACAAATTACAGGCATTTCCTCCATTGCTTTACTCCGCACTTATCAGAAAAGTGAACCAACTTCAGAGTGATAAGACCGCAATAGACCCTCGACGCCATGACGAGATCGAAAAGATACGAAGGATGCTTCGAATTCTGGTCGAAACTCGTTTGTCCAAAATAATGCGCGTTGCGAAGTCTGGAGCAAATCAAGATAGACGTAAACAGATGGCACTGGAAGAAAGGTGGCTTGTCGACGAGCTTGGTATTCTCCTGTCCACTTGGCGCGAAATGGTCACGGAATAGAACAATCGTGAATTACAGCTTGAACATATCCTAGACAGCTCTGGCAGAGTTAAAAAGGACACTCACAACTAACGAGAGCGGGTTTTAATATCTGACCCCACAGACATAGTGTGAGAGTCATGTGACATAACTAGGACCAAATCCGGAGTGTTCGGAATAATTATGACATTAGAAATGGAAACTGAACAGGAGAGATTTGAAGAGTTCATTCGTACTTTCAAGGATGAACAGGGGAGTACAGTCTACTGGTCTAGAGTCCAACAGATGTCCATCGATGACGAATCTTCATTGGTTGTAGACTTCCAGGATCTTATTGGATTTGACAATG
>JAEOUL010000018.1 GCA_016839345.1 Candidatus Thorarchaeota archaeon
ACAGGTTGTAAATCTCACTTCTGAAGAAGAAAATCTCATAACATCTTGGAGAAGACCAATAGTCCTTTTGCGAAAAAGATTGGATTCAAAGTTAATACCACAGAAAGTACAAGATGTCATAGCACCAGGTCTAGATACTATTGGTGTAATGCTACCTTATGCGCCTGTTCATCATCTTCTCTTTCAATATACAAATGAACCAGCTCTAGTGTTGACTAGTGCAAATCCTACAGGTGTGCCAATGTATATTGAACCTGATGTCATTGTTTCTGAACTCAGAAACATAGTTGATTATTCTCTGATTCATAATCGTAGAGTCTATCAAAGAGCTGACGATTCTGTTGTCAAATTTTTGGACAAGGATAAACCAGTTTTCATTCGACGTGCAAGAGGATACGTTCCAGATCCGCTTCGATTCACTGATTCTTGGAAATCCATAGGGGCTGTTGGTGTTGGGCCTGAGGAAAAAGTGACAGCAGCAGTATTAAAGTCAGGAAGAATTTATCCAACACAGCATATTGGGGATATCAACCGGGTTGAGAGTTTAGACTTTTTGTCAGAAGCTGTAGACCACATCCTTCATCTTCTCGATATTACTAAGCTTGATGGAATTGCCTGCGATCTCCACCCAGAATTCTTGACGACAGAATTTGCAGAACAGATGAGTAAGCAACAAGATATCCCACTCTTTCATGTTCAGCACCATCATGCGCATCTTGCTTCAATGATTGTCGATCATAAGTTACACTATGATACAAGTATTGTTTGTATTACAGCCGATGGGTATGGATTTGGGCTAGATGGTAACGCATGGGGAGGCGAGATACTACTTGGTAATCTTAGAGATTTCACAAAATTAGGCGGTCTTAAGAGTGTAGATTATCCTGGTGGTGACCTCTCAGCAGTCTATGCCGCAAGATCTGTAGTTGGAATCTTGGGTAATTCACTGGAAAAAGACGATCTTCTTCGATTAGTCAATTCGACAGCTATCGGACCTGATACTAAGATGACCTTAGACACATTAGATATACTGGTTGATACTCTTAATCGTCGAATTAATACAATGAGTAGTACAAGTGCTGGAAGATTTCTTGATGCCGTGGCTATGGTTCTTAACATATGCTTTGAGAACTCCTATGATGGAGAGTGTCCAATGAAGCTTGAAGCTCTAGCGAAAACTACAGACTTGCGAATTGAACCTCTATTCAAAAAGTCAAGAAATGGACTTATTTTAGATACATCAAATGGTTTGATGCAAATTCTTGAGTTGAAAGAGAAAGCTGTCAGTAGGCGTGAGATAGCATATGCTGCGCAGTGGTATTTAGGAGAATCATTGGCACATATTGCATGTAGGGTAGCCGAAGAAAATCAGATACAATATGTTGGTTTCTCTGGAGGAGTCGCTCTCAACAGAATAGTCACAAAGGCAGTGATTGATTATGTCAGCAAAAAAAAGATCATACCACTCATTCATGCCAATGTTCCACCAGGTGATGGCGGAATTTCAATTGGACAAGTGGCCGTTGCAGGTGCGAAGTTAATTGATTCATAATTGTAATACCAGTATTAGAAAATTATTCCTTGCAGGTTATTGCCATATCAAGTCCAAGTTTGATGGCATCAACATTAATCTTCTCGAATTTCTTTGAAAATGCCTCGGTGACAATGGCGATTGCTGCTTCCTCAGTGACTGGCACTAAGCCAGTACCTATGATAGCTCCTAACATGACCATATTGAGTGATCGCGAGCCTCCTGCTTTTATTGCAAGTTCTAAAGCATCAAATTCGATTATCTTGTTAGTGTATTTTTTCATGTCATTGAGTATCTCTTCATGATCAGGATATTCCGCCTGTCCCATTGAAACTGCAACAGGATATTGAACATGTGAACTCATCAGAACGCAGCCACCTTGTTTCACAAGTTGGATTTCCCTAAGAGTTTCAACTGGTTCAAAGCCAACAAGAAGATGAGCAGAACCTGGGTCAATAATTGGACCTTTGACATTCTCACCTATACGTACTGTGCAGACAACATGACCTCCTCGTTGAGCCATTCCATGAATCTCTCCTACACGCACATTGAAGCCGCATTGAAGAGCTGCCTTCGCCAAAATCTCTGCAAGGGTCAGAACCCCTTGTCCACCTACTCCAGTGATTGCAATGTTAACTGTATTACTATTATTACTAGTCATCTTATGCATCCTCCCGTTTTATTGCACCTTGTGGACATACAGAAACACAAGTCCCACAGAGATTGCATAAGGTTTCATCAATCACAGCTTGTTCTGTTTCTGGGTCCATGTACATTGCAGGACAAGAAAGACGATTGAGACATCGTTTGCATGCATTACATATCTCTGAATCAACATAATATTTGGGTGGGAATTCACCTGTTCGTCGACGATCAGCAGCTGTAAGAAGAGCACAGGGTTCTTTTGACACTAGTACTGCAGGACTATGATTCTCTCTTGCCCATTTGACCATTTCACGTACCTCAGCTACCAGACCTGCCATTGATTCAAAAGGTTCAACAGTTTTGACATATTTCACACCCAGACCTTTGCATACTTTTTCTATATCAAGAGGTGGAACTTTTTTCTGCATTCCAGTAACTCCAGTACCAGGGTGTGGTTGATGGCCAGTCATTGCAGTGGTTCGATTATCAAGTACTACTACGCAGATACGATGTTGATTATAAACTGCATTTGCAATTCCTGGGAGACCAGAAGCAAAGAATGTGCTGTCACCAATTGAGGCTACAATATCTTGGTCTGTGACTTCAGCAAGACCACATGCAGTGGTTATTGATGATCCCATATCGAATAGTATGTCTGCAGTTTCCAGTGGGGGAGCAATGCTTAAAGTGTAGCAACCAATGTCTGATGGATAGATTGCCTTCCCTCTAGTTGCAGCTTTAATCGCATAGTAAGTTGCTCGGTGTGGACATCCAGCACATAGGAGTGGGGGTCTCGGAGGTATTTCTGGTAATTCTTGAACTTTCCGATCTATTTCTTCCCAGTTAATAGGTGTATTATGTGTAGTAACTTTCTTTAACGCATCCATCACAATTCTCGGACTGTACTCGTAGGTGCGGGAGAAAATTCCTTGCTCCTTACCAAGAATCTCTACAGTGACTTTGTTGAGTTGAGCTAGTCGTCTTGCATGTGTTTCAAGGAAAGGTTCCAGTTCTTCAACAATCATTACTTGTTTATGACGACGTAGGAAGTCTGTGATCATTTTCTCAGGAATTGGATGTGTGATTCCGAGCTTCAGAACATCGGCTTTGATGTTCATAGATAATAATGCTTCAATAACATAATTGTATGAAACACCACAGGTAATTATTCCGAGGTCGCCTTCACCCTTAACGAAATTTAAGGGGCTTTTTTCGGATAACTCACGTGCGATATCTATTTGTCCAAGAAGCCATGGATGTCGTTTACGTGCAACAGAGGGGATGGGAACAAATCGAAATGGTTCCTTTGCAAACTCAACCTTATCAGGACGAGAAAGAATCTTTCCAAATTTCACAGGAGCCCTTGTATGATTAACCCTTGTAGTTGTACGGAAAAGAACTGGGAGTTCTAATTTTTCTGAGAATTTGTAGGCTTCAAGGAGCATAGATTTTGCTTCTATAGGATCAGCAGGCTCCATCATTGGCATGTTTCCCATTAGTGCATAATATCTGCTGTCATTCTCGTTCTGTGAGCTCCACATACTTGGATCATCAGCTACAACAATCACCATTCCACCACGAACACCAACATATGTTAGTGAAAAGAATGGATCAGCGGCGACATTAAGACCTGGACCCTTACAGACCATCATAGATCTCACGCCTGCAACAGCAGCAGCACCAGCTACCTCTAGAGCAACCTTTTCATTTGTACTGAACTCAAAATAGAAGTTTGGAATGTGTGGAGCCATGAGTGTCAAATTGTTTCCAATCTCGCTACTTGGTGTGCCAGGATAGAGTGCAACTATTCGAACACCTGCTTCTAGTACACCCCGAGCAATAGCTTCATTTGCAAGAAGAAGAATCTCCTTTCCTGGTTTATCCTCAAGAAGTTCCTTGGGCTTCGCCAATCACAAATCCTCCGCGTATGGATGTTTCGGTTTGAATTATGAGTGCTGTATCAGTCTTGCGGTATTGGACAAATATTTTGATACTTGGAACACGTGTTCTAGTTAATATTGTACTCATCCCATCTACGTAATCTCTGGTAATGTATCTGGATAAGACCCCTTCATTTCCACTCGAGAGATCTAATGGAGTAATCAAAAAGCGGGTAATTTTATGTATGATAAAAATGGAGATAAATGGCAGCTCCATAAACGATTATATATACTTTTTGATATTTGAAAGATTAGATATCTATTAATAATCTCTAGTGGAAACAAGGGGGTTCGATTGTTTTTAGAACACATGTTCTAGGAATGGGATCAAACACGCGGTATTTGTATTACAAGTAATAAAAGTTAGAACACGTGTTCCAAGTATCAAAATATTTGTCCAATACCGCAAGACTGATACAGCACTCATAATTCAAACCGAAACATCCATACGCGGAGGATTTGTGATTGGCGAAGCCCA
>JAEOUL010000159.1 GCA_016839345.1 Candidatus Thorarchaeota archaeon
ATAGTACATGTCGCTCCTGGTTGTGGAGCTGAGGACTTCGAACTCTCCAAAGAATTTGATCTTGTTGCAATAGCACCCCTCACAGAAAATGGATTCTTCATTGATGGTTTTGATTGGTTATCAGGTATGCATGTGAATGATGTTGCTCAACCAATCTTTGATAATCTAACCAAAAAAGGACTGACTTACAAAGTAGAGGACTATACTCATCGATATCCTGTTTGCTGGCGATGTCAAGAAGAGTTGGTCTTTCGTCTTGTGGATGAGTGGTTTATATCGATGGGAGATAAGTTAGACATCCCCTACGAAGATGTTTCAGATGAGCAGAAAGAAACCAATCTGCGTTATCAGATTATGGAAGTCGTTATCGACGAAACCAATTGGTATCCTTCCTTTGGAAAAGAGCGAGAGTTAGATTGGCTACGGAATATGGATGACTGGATGATTTCCAAAAAGCGATACTGGGGACTTGCACTACCCATATGGGAATGCTCGAACTGTGGACATTTTGATGTAATAGGTAGTAGAGAGGAACTACAGGATCGTGCCATTGCTGGGTGGGATGTATTCGATGGTCATTCACCCCATCGACCATTTATCGATGAGATTGAGATAGAATGTAGTGAATGTAATGAGAAGATGAAACGAATTCCAGATGTGGGAAACCCATGGTTAGATGCAGGTATAGTTGCAATGAGTACAATGAGATACAACTCTGATAGAGAGTATTGGAAAAAGTGGTTCCCAGCAGATCTTATCAGTGAAAGCTTTCCCGGACAGTTTAGAAACTGGTTCTATAGCCTTCTTGCAATGAGTACTATTCTTGAACGTAAAGCGCCCTTTAGACATGTGTTTACCTATGCCCTCTTGACAGCTGAGGATGGGAGAGAGATGCACAAGTCATGGGGTAATATGATAGAGTTCAATGAGGCCGCTGATACAATGGGAGTAGACGTGATGCGTTGGCTCTATTGCTCTCATAGACCTGAGAAGGACCTTGCTTTTGGGTATGCACGTGGTGATGAAATCCGACGGCAGTTTCTCATACCTCTCTGGAATGTCTATTCTTTTTTTGTCACATATGCACTCATAGATGGGTGGGTTCCAAGAACCAATTTAACAATAACCCCCAGTTTGCTGGACCGGTGGATACTTTCTAGAATGAACGAGGTCACTCGTGAAGTAAAAGGATACTTGGAGTCGTATGAGCCAAACATGGCAACTGCTGTCGTGGATAGATTCATTGATCATCTGAGTAATTGGTATCTGAGACGCAGTCGTCGACGCTTCTGGGTAGAAGCAGGGTCAAGCGATGAAGCTGATGCTGACAAGAATGCAGCATATGACACATTGTATCGAGTCCTAGTCAGTCTCTCTCGATTGCTTGCACCCTTTGTGCCGTTTGTTTGTGAAGTGATGCATCAGAATCTAACTCGAAGCATGGATTCAGATGCACCGGAGAGTGTGCATCTTTGTGATTGGCTAGTCCCTGATGATGTAGATGAGGTCCTTAACAGCGAGATGTCACTAGTACTTCGATTAGTTTCATTGGGTCATGCAGCGAGAAACCAAGCAAATCGGAAACTTCGTCAACCATTATCTGAGATTGCATTTGCTGTCGGTCAAGATAAAGAGCGAGATGTTGTCAAGAAATATGCAGAATTAATTGGCGAAGAACTGAATGTGAAGAGTGTTCGCTTGTTGGATGTTGCTGCAGAAGTGGTAAGCTATCAGATTAAACCTCTGCCAAAACAACTAGGGCAGAAATACGGTGCTCAGTTCCCACTGCTAAGGGAGGCCATCTTGAATCTAGACCCGCGCAACGCGTCAGCTAAAATTCAGGATGGAGAGTCCATAGAAGTAAAGGTGAACGGCGAAAAGTTTGAGATATTGCCAGAAGAGGTCGAGGTGATAGTTGAAGCTAGAGAAGGTTTCTCAACTGCCTCTGTGGGGTCTTACCTTGCAGCGCTAAAAACAGAATTGACTCATGAGCTTGAATTGGAAGGCTTAGCACGTGAATTCGTGCGACGGGTTCAAGCCCTTCGCAAATCAGCCGATCTTAACGTTAATGATTGGATAGAAGTTCAATATTCCTCAAGTAAACGATTGGCCGAGGCAGTTGAGTTTCATGAAGCATATATCTCAGAGGAAACGCTTGCAAAAAGTTTGAAAGACACGAAGAAGCCCTCTGGTGATTTCCGAGAAAAATACACATTTGGCGAGGAGATACTTGAAGTAGCGATATCTCCCCATGAGAGGTAGAACCTCCATAGGGAATGTAGTTTCTGTATCCATTCAGAGTGAGCTCGGTTTTCTCAAAAGCACGTCAATTAGGGTATAGAAGACTTCTGCATTCTCTTTCAAAGACTCAATTGAAACCCATTCATTTGCTCCATGAACATTGTCACCTCTTGGACCAAAATCAAACAAATCTACTCCCTCTGGGGCAAAGTAACGAGAGTCAGAACCTCCAAAACCCTCGATAATTCGGTAAGGGACTCCTTCTTTCTCAAGAGCCCAACGCGCAGCTTTAATCAATCTTGAATCAGGATCGCAGTCCACGTAACCAATACCTGCAAAGACTTGGAGGGAGAATAGATCAACACGTCCCTTCAGTAAATCCTCAAAAGCTGCCTTTACTGCTGCATCGTCATTCGTCATTGCCCTGATATCAATATAGAGAGTCCATAGATCTTTTTCTTTCGATAGGATATTGGGGCAGATATTTTTTCCCCTAACGGAGGGCCTAGTTGGAAATGCCAATTGTGAAATTGCCAGAATAGATCTCATCAGGTCTGTAAGCGCTGCATCGAAGGATAACTCCTGACAGGTTTCGTCTGGATGAATGATATCCATCTCAACCCAATCTGGTACTACATTACTCTTCAGGAATGCACCTCGAACAGTTTCTACAACAGTATATGGATTGAGGTCTAGATACTTTGAAGCAGCAATCATGGCGTGTCTATCAACACCAAATCGTAGATAGGCACTATGTCTTGTGTTCGTACCATATGTGTCGGTTTCTACTCTTACTGTTTCCTTTCTACCCTTTATTGTTTCCATTCTCTCTCTCACTTTAATGTAGGTGGGAAGCATGTTTCTTCTTCGATGGATAATGTGTTGTCCAGAACCATCTGCAATAACAACATAGTCTGGAAAAAGACCTTGTTTAATCAGATATTCTTTCAAGACCCCAGCGCCTTGACGTCCACCGATCTCTTCATCACCAGAAGCCGCTATCATGATTGTGCAGGGGAAATCTGACTCAGCAAGTTTCTCTGCTAGTAGCAACAACGAAACGATGTTGCCTTTGTCATCACAAGTACCCCTACCATATGCCTTGTCACCATCAACTTTCAATTTCAGGGGGTCAGAATCCCATCCATCACCAAACGGAACGACATCGAAGTGAGCTAGAAAGAGTATTTTGAACTCTCCATGGCCTCGTCTAGCAATGGCGGTTGTGTATCCATCTGATTCAATAATTTCAGTATGAAAGCCAAAGTCCTCCAGAATCTTGTTGATGAATTCAGGGCAACTTCGGGGAGCCTTTGTGTCACCATCATTTCTTGTATCAAAAGCCACAAGGGTCTCAAGAAGTTCAACTGGGTCTAACGCCATTTCAATCACCTGAAGAAGATACTAAGTGAATCAAAAGTTTATCCACTCGAGTAGCAGAATTAAAATAAAAAATTGTGACAAGGGACAATTAGGCTGTCCCTTGTTTCTCTTTACCAGCTAGGTTCGCTTGTATATCCATCTGTTCCATGAACTCAGATTTGGCATTTCTGCAGGCATATTCTTGCGAGCCCGAATCTCAAGGATAATCTCTTCCTGCAAGTTACTCGGAAGCGACTCAAACCCTCTGAACTCATAGCCAAAGAAACTACGACCGGCGGTAGCACTCCGGAACTCATCAGCAATGCCTATGGTCTCTGCTGTGGGTAATGTACCCTTAACAGCAACAACATCTTCTTCACCTTCAATAGTGATAATTTGACCTCTGTGACCAGTCAGCACTTTGATGACTGCACCTTGTGTATCAGGTGGAGTCTTTATGTCCGTATTAAGGACGGGTTCAAAGAGACCTGGAGTACCTGTTAGAAAGCTCATATTCAGACCTGAGCTGACCATTGTTGCTACCTCGTTGTACCCAGTATGTGCAGGGTCTGTGTGGACTGTTGCATCAGTTAGAACGACCTTCACACCCATCACAGGCTCCCTAGCAATAGGACCTCCTTCGATGAACTCTCTAAATGTGGTTTGTAGATACGAGAAAATTCGGTCAAATCTCTGAACACCACTCATTGCATCTACCAACATTGATGACTCGTAGATGTCGAGAATCTTCCTCGCCTCTTTTGCATCCCAACCAGCCTCATCCCGCAAAATTTGTGCACGCTCACGAGCCGGCATATCAGCTGTGATTCTCTTCTTTCGAATGAGTTCAACAGTCTTCTCATCGAGTGGTTCTAGGTACATTCGAATCCTATTATGACCATTTGGTGACTTGGTGTGGAACTCATCACCTCTCTCGGTCATCTTTTCACGGTATACAATGATTGGTTCTGACACCTTGATCTTGACCTGCTCATTAATTCTCTTTGTAAGAATCTCAATCTGGAGTGGGTCAATTCCATCAAGGCGATACTCACCAGATTCTTTGTCGTGGAAGAATCTCGCTGTCGGATCAGCCATAATCCACTTTGAAACTACTTCACCAAGTTTGGCAATATCCTGTGGGTCAACAGGTTTGATGCTTCTGCTTACTACAGGTTCACTAACATACTCGATAGCTTCAAAGCCCTTCAAATCAGAACCAGGAGCAACAAATGACTCACCACTGGGACACATGAATCCGAAGACTGAGAACAAGTTACCTGCTGGCACCTCATCCATGTCTAAGATATCAGTGATCTCCTGAACTCCAAGTCGTTTAACCTTGGCATTCTGTTTCATGTTGATAAGCTGAATCTCTTGACCAGCTTTGATGGTTCCTGAGAAAACACGACCAATCAGTGTCGGTCTCTTACTCTTTGGGTCCACAAATATCTTGGTTATCATTCCACAGAGAGGACCCTTAGAATCAACGTTCAGCAGGGCTTTTCCTTCAGGACTATCCAGATCTCCCGTCCAGATTCTGGGAATCTTGTATTGCTGAGCCTCCTTCGGGTTTGGTAGATGTTTCACTATCATCTCGAGTAAAGCATCGTCGAGTGGAAGATTGTCCCTGAGCCATCGCTCATCACCCTCGTTGTACTTTTCGAAGACAACAATTGGTTTGATGTCTTTCTTCTCGAGAGTCTTCATGGTGAAAGCCCAACCAGTCTTTGCACTTCCAATGGCTACGCTTCCATCTTGGAAACTAACTCTCCAGTCTTTACCGTATCCTTCGGGTGCAACTTTCTTGATCAGCTCGTTTACCTTTGCGATGATGATGTCGATACGCTCGTATACCTTAGCTGGTGGGAGCTTCAGCTCGTTAATGAGTCTGTCCACTTTATTGATGAACAGGACTGGTTTGCATGCTTCTCCACCAACTGCTAGGCGAATGTTGGTTTCGGTCTGAGTCATGACTCCCTCGAGGGCGTCCACAAGAATTACTGCACCATCGCTAGCACGCAGTGCTCGAGAAACCTCACCAGTGAATGAGAGGTGTCCGGGAGTGTCAGATAGTTGGACTAGGTATTCCTCGCCCTCGACCTCGAAGTTGAGTAGCACGACGGATGTGAAGATGGTAATACCTCGCTCCTGTTCCTCTTCATCGCTGTCAGTCATCAGCGCTTGTCCTGCGGCAGCATCACTCATGAGACCCGCACGACGCATCAAGTAGTCAGTGGTTGTGGTCTTGCCATGGTCAATATGTGCGCTGATTGAAATGATTCTCTTGTGAGCTAGGTCGTCCGATAATATCAGACGTTTGATTGCATCTGGCTCTTTGATTTTAACCATCAGGATGTCTCCTTGTAATTCAATTATGTCCCCTCGCGATATTGTACGATAGCATATCCCCAACTACTAATATTGTTACGAGAGAACTCGTCGGGGTCACCAGCGGCCTCACCGGTGGCTTGCGCGACCTCGCGAGTGGATGATTAAAAGTATTTCGTCATGGACTCTCCATACTCGAAAACAGGAGGACAAGTATTGTGGGGATTAGAAAGAATGCAACATGCAAGAGATTGGTAAGATTCTGAATGTATGGGTAGAGGATGTAAAGACTGAGAAAAGCAGAAAGCGGGTATAGTGATAGAAGAATGCAAATGAAAGCCCAAATCAATAGAATACGCCGTCTAACAGTTTTGTAGTGGTGTTCTTTAGTCAACCAAACAGCTATCACAGTCAATGCACCAAGATATAATGAAGCCCACATTGATGACAACCCTGGAAGGCTCAATGTGTCGGAAACACTAAGGGCAAGAGCAGTTAGGATGAGTAGAACTAGAGATTGGATTAACAGAGCTCCAACAGTGAATTTCTTCGTTGGATTCTGTTGATCATCCATAAAATCACATCAACGATGCGCGATAACTATCATGCGTTCAGAGTTTGCAGCATAAGGCAATCGTGGTAATTTTGCATGACCATAGAATTCTATTTTCTTGAAGCCGACCTCTTCAAGCATGTCCCGAATCTCAAGAGCGGTGTACATTCGAATGTCATTGTTCGAGAGCGCATCCTCATTCATCAATACAATCCTATCATTCTCAGCGTCAATAAACAGTGCAGGTCGACCAGTGAGAACGCCAGCGGGGGCATCTAGGACGTGGGGTTCATTGAGGAGGTATCCACCATTTAGTGGAGTCCAGGTACGTAGGAACTTTGGCAGATTGTATGGGTTCATCAAGTCCAATAGAAAGCATCCATCTTCTTTGAGTGCAGCATAGGCACCCTCAAGGACACGTTTATTTTCCTCATGATTGAAGAATCCAAAGCTATGACTGAGAAGCACTGCAGCATCGAACTCTTTTTCGAATGTCATATCCCTCATATCACCAGCATAGAAGTTCACGGACACTCCACTACGCTCAGCACAGTCTTTACCAGCATCGATGAGGACAGGTGCGATATCAAAAGCAGTTACTTTGAGACCGCGCTTCGCAAATTCAACTGATTGATCACCAGCCCCACATGCAATATCGAGAATTGAGTTGCCCTTCTTGAGGCCTAGAACCTCCATGCAAAAGTCACCCATGAGCCGGTCATAATGCTCTATTCCAGGGATTGCTCGTCGATGCCGAATCCGAAATATCTCCGCCCAGAAATCATTCCAGCCTAGCTCAACCTTTTCCATCGCTTGCACATCCTGATGAAACGGAGAATTGCCTTCTGATATGAAGATTGTCATAAGAAGTTACGAGTCCTCAACTCTGTGGATTGTATTGGAATCCTTTAGGAAACAGGAAATAGATCACTTGAACTACACCAATAAGAGAGAGAAGGAAAACAAATAGTCCACCTAGTAACCAACCAATCGCACTTACACCTGCATTTACACCTAACAAGTAGCCAAGGATTCTCTTTGCCTTTTCAGAGAAGGGTATCATTAGAACTATTGTAATTATCAAACCAGCCAATCCAGACCAGAACAGGATTATCGTCCACAGAGATGGAGGATGCCCCAATAGAATTTCAGTGCTCGCTTGGGAGTAAGATATCCAACATGCAAGCGCGTAGTACCCCAAGCATAGTAGAATCATAATTCCAAATAGCTGCCTTTTAGATAATTCAGGCACAACCTTTTCCATAGATTGCCCTCCATTGAAAACTAGAATTGCCTCTGGTATATGAATTTAATCAGGACAATGAATTGTTAGGAAAAGAGAAAATGAGAAAATTTGGAGAGATCCGCAGCATTTTCCTTCTCCGCCGGGAGGGACGC
>JAEOUL010000160.1 GCA_016839345.1 Candidatus Thorarchaeota archaeon
GAGAGCACTCCGTACTATTCGGTAAATGGTTCGAATTGTGCCAGTTGTCACATCCATGATGGACATGGTGGCCTCGATGGTTGGACCGAATCGGCTCATGCCAACTCACTAACAGATCTCAGAGGAAGTAGCCATGCAGGATCAGATTGTATGCACTGCATGTCCGTCGAGGGATTCCTCGACCAAGATGCAGATTTAGATCCTGAAGGACCATATAACCCACTAACTTGTCCAGCCTGTCATGCTGTCCATTCAGCGGACATATATAACCCTGCAATGATACGAGCTGTGAATGCCACAGAACTCTGTGGTCTTTGTCACTCAGGCGGACGTCACACGACCTATGATGTATGGAAAGGTGGCGCGCATGATCTGACGGGTATCGTTGATTGTACGGATTGTCACGGCTTTAGACGAGGCACATATCGACATGGTCAATGGAACCCAGAAATGAACCACACCTTCTCTGTTGTACCAGAGGAAGCCTGTAATCAAACTGAGTGCCATGCAGGACATTTAGATTGGGCTTTAGACCAGTTAGAAGAGATTCAGTCCGCATACCTCGCACTTGTCGGGGAACTAGAGACTGAAGCAACAGCTCTCGAAACAATAGTAGATGCATACAATGCAACTGTTGGCGCAAATCACACTCTAGCAAACTATGTGCTAGACGAGATTGATGCAGCAACTGGTGTAGTATCCTACTATGGCGGCGATGGCTCATCTGGATTCCATGATCCAATGGAATCTTTTGACGCAATTAACGACGCTTACAGAGATCTTCTTGATGCTAAAGCATATTACTATGCTAACCTCCCAACACCTGTTGCTGGATTTAGCGCAGATACTCTGATTCTCGTCGGTGGAGCCGCTGGTGGTATTGTTGTTGGCCTACTCCTAGGAGTTTTGGTTGGCAGACGTCGATAGACGCTGCTAGAAACAAACATTCGTACGGGTGATACCAGGTGCTTCGGCATCTGGAACCCTTTTTCTTTCAGCTCGTAGAAGTCCAACACAACCACAACCTGAATTTTATAAACCAAGTGCAAATCCGCACGAAACAATCCGTTAGGAAACAAAGACAATGAAACAAAAAATCATCCTCGCCGCATTAATTGCCCTTGTGATGTCTAATGTACTAACTCTGAGTGCAAACATCACTTGTAGTCAAGAGTATAGAATAGATAGTGTAGAGAATGCAAAGACTACTATCCTAACACAGGAGCAAAAATACAATATTTCTTCGTATATCGATTATGTAGAAGCTACTGCAGATTTACTGATTAAAATGCATATGGATTATACAACAGGAGAAGTTTTCCATTCAATTACTCAAGATTTGAGTACAATTTATAATACCACTGCTTTATCCAGTTATTACTGGGCGATATCGGCCCTGTCAACTGCTTATTCTATTTCAAACAATGAAACATTCAAAACTGCCATGAGTAGAGCGGCAACAAAAATGGTGAGTATGTTCTTGGATCCAACATATCCTGGATTCTATGTGAATACTTTTTCTGGCACTGAAATTCGCCAAACCAAACGACCAGGAGTTCAAGCCTATGCATACTGGGCTCTTGAAATTGCAGAATCCACCAATACTTCCCTTGATTTCACAACAGAAAAAGAGAGTGCGCTGAGGTGTCTGACGGACATGCTATACGATCCAATCTATGGAGGATTCCATTTTTACACAATGAGGAATGGATCACTCATTGTGCCTACATACTTCGATGAAGTTTACCCAAATGATGGGAAGAGGTTGGATCATCTTGTTCTGGGTGCAAATGTTCTCTATGATGTTGGTTTGTCTACTGGTAATGCAACCCTTCTGAGTATGGCAGACAGTGCAATGTCATTCATGCTTTCACATATGAAGTATTATTATGATATGGAATTTAGGGGATTAAAGCTAGCAGTGAATCGGTCTGGTGGAGTAGTCAATGTGGAAGGTCTACATACGAGAGTTGCACACTCAATTGTAACTGATATTAATGCGATGGCCCTTAGAGTTCTGGTTAAAGGATATGAAACAACAGGGAACACAACCTATTTGTCATTCGCAAATCAACTCTTTGAAAGTCTTTTTTCAAACAATTGGGATGAAGATTCTGGAGGTTGGTATTCAGAAGTAGTTGATGGGGAACCATATGACCCTCTTGATGATGAAGATGTTAAATATTACAAATATTCGGAGATTCAGTTTCAGATGGCTTTAGCTCTGGAGGATTTGTATGAAACAACGGATTCAATATATACGATTAGAATGGTGATTGACATTTTTGAGTTGGTCCTTTGGAAACTATGGGATTTTGCTTCTGAGGGCTTTATGAGTAATGGTAACCAAGAGTGGGTTGTAATCAGCGACGAGTGGAAAATTCATTATACATCAGTACAAGGTCAAGCAATAATTGGTCTAGAGCGTGCATGGAGTTACGGCCTACCTATAGTAACTCAAGTGAGGATTTCTCCCACAAATCCGCGTCCTGAAGACATCGTTTATTTCGCAGCTACAGTATTAGATGATGACGGTATTGATTATGTATATGTCAATTATACTGTGAATCTTGAAGGCAATGAAACACAAGGGATTCTTCCATTGTTAGCCAATCCTCAGGTTGGAGGAAGGTTCAACAATTCACTGAGTAATTTTGAAGACAGCACTGAGGTGAATTTCGATGTTGTAGCTAATGACACAACAGGTCGAGTTTTCATAGCTGGGTCTTACTACTTCATTGTACGTACAGATACATTTCCTCCAACTGCTCAACTTCATGCTATCTTTCCAAGTGGCACAATAAGGATTGGTGATAATATTGTAATTGATTTTGAGACATTTGAATTTCCCATTCATAGCCACACTAACTATTGTGAGCTTAGGTGGAGCTTGAATGCAGGTGTATATACTGCAGTAAATATGACGCCAATAGCAGTTGAAAATGACAGAATAATCTGGCGATACATACTAGGACAATTCAACGCTGGAGACCAAATTTCATTTTTCGGTCTCGTTATGGATGAATCTGGCAATATTGGTGAGAGCAGGTATTATAGTCTAACAGTACTTGGTCCTGAATTTAATATAACACCGTTTACTGTTTTCCAGATAGTTGCGACTGCAGGGTTAATAGCTGCACCAGGTGTAGGCTATGCTTATACAAGGATGCAAAAGAGAAATCGTGGAGAAGCGCAACGTGAGGGGAAGAAAGCCGCACGTAAACGTGCAAGAAGTCGAGGGCCTAGGCGGAGAGATTAAACAAACATAGGAGAAACTAGAGATGGATATTGGTACTATTCTTTTGATTGCAATTGTAGTCCTTGGCATACTTGATGCCATTATTCTAATACTGGGACCAAGAATAAAGGAATATGAAAACTACTCATTCATTGCTTCTGCAGTCAGTTTTCTGCTTTCACTTGGAGCGATAATTTGGCTTGGTTTTTTGATCTTTAGTAATCAGTTTCAGTATGATTATGTGTATCAAACAACTGAAGTTGGTGCAGATTTATTGTTGAAGATATCTGCCCTCTGGGCCGGACAGTCTGGTTCTCTTGTTTTTTGGACCTTTTTATCATTTGGATTATATTTTGGTTTCCGAGTTGTATCTCGGGGATATGAGGATGACAAGCTTGTCTATAGAGCTGCAGTAATCATGGTCTTAGAGTCAATTCTTATTGCAGTAAATACCTTGTTTGCGGATCCATTCAGAATCACCACAGAAATAATGCGAACTAATGGTCTAGGTTTGAATCCATTACTTTCAACTATTTGGAATGTTATCCATCCACCAATCATCTTCATTGGTTACGCACTGACACTCGTACCATTTTCAGTGCTGCTTGCTGGATTCACCATGCGGTCTGAGGAACGTAATCAGGATCCTATCCCGGTGGTAAACGCGTACACACGCCTGGCTACAGTAGCAGCTTGGATAATGCTATCCGCTGGTATAGCTATTGGAGGCTATTGGGCGTACTTAGTCCTTGGTTGGGGAGGTTATTGGGCTTGGGATCCTGTAGAAACAACTTCTCTTATTCCTTGGTTGCTAATAACAGCCTACTATCATGCGAAACCAACACTAAGTAAGAATGACATAATACGTGATTCATTCCTTGTTATGGCTTATATCACTGTAATTTTTGCTACTTGGACCACAAGGAGTGGAGTACTATCATCAGTTCATGGTTTTGGATTGAGTAATGTTAGTTGGTCAATGCTAGCTACACTACTCATCAATCTTGTAATGGGAATCTCTTTTGCAATCTATTCTGGTTTCAAGGATATGAGTGATGAAGAAGAATCTGATGGCCCTGGGTTCTTTGACACATCAAATATCAGATTATTCTCAATCAAGATTGCACTCATTGGTTTACTTATTGTTGCTGCAACCTCCACTATCGGAGTTGCGCTTCCAGCATCATACAATCTTGGTATAGCAATATTCGATCCAGCAAGTCTCGATGACAACATGATAGGAATCGGTATAGAATTCTTCAGAATTGGATTCTACTTAGCTTGTGCCTTTCTCATTGCGTCTTCTTTTTACTGCATGAAGACGAGTTATCTAAATCATCGTCGTCGTGGATTTCTCCTAATCATTGTTTTTGGAATAGGTGCTGTATTAGCCGCGCTATCAGTCTTTGGTGGACAAGGACCTTTGCCAACTAATTATTGGCCAGCTAATTTCCTCATTGTTCCAGCAGCTGCGGCAATTGGATTTCTTATCATTGCATTTATTCTTCAGATGGTTGGAAAGGAGAAAATTGGCAGCACACGTCAAGTAGGTCGGTTAATGCTTCATCTTGGATTGATTATACTTCTATTAGGCGTGTTCATGAGTGAGAATGTAGTATACGAATCCAATGCCGGATACGTGAATCTTTCTATCAACGAGGTTGCGCCTGGAGTCTACATTAGGGTAGCTGACATCAATATAGAATACCTCAATAATCCTACGGACTTCAATGTTATAGTGACTATCAATGTCCTTCAGAATACGACTTCTGGCTTCATGATAACAGCAATAGGTTACGCTACGGTCACTGGGCATCCAGATTGGGGCATGGTAAGTCATCAAGTATATCTGGATTCGAATGCCTTTCGAGATGTATTTGTTGCTGTGACTGCTTTTGGTGAAGTCTTGCCTAATGTCTGGCAGGTCACAATCCACACCAAGATACTTCCTCTCATTTCCTTTGTTTGGATTGGAGCTTTCCTCATGGTTTCTGCAATCCTACCAATATTTAGTATGGAAGCACAATCACTCTGGAGAGCGATGAAGAGAAAGGAAAGACATCTCTATGTGGATGAAAATGAGATAGCTGAAGAGCAAGAAGTAATGATTAATGGAAACTAGGAGTTCATATTGGTCGGGTTAACAGCTCGACCAACTCCCTCTTTTTCTCAAATCGAGAAGGGTTTATACCTCAGGGCTTTGCTACATATTCTAGTTATCAGGAAAGTGATGGAATGTCGCAGCCCTTTGATGTAGCAGTGGTTGGATCAGGACCAGCTGGTTCTATGACTGCAAGGGTTGCTGCGAAAAAGGGTTTCAGAACTCTTGTAATTGATCGAAGAAAATCTGTGGGGCTTCCTGTTCAATGCGGGGAGTTGATTCCAACACCAACCGAGGTCATGAATCTCTTCCCTTCCTCGAAGTTGATGCCAACGGCTGTTCAGGTTCCTGAACGATTCATAACAAACAAGACTTCGTCAATTCGACTCATATCTCCCCATGGTCAATCCTTCGAGTTTCCATTTCAAGCCAATATTGTTGAGAGAGCTGCTTTTGATAAGTATCTGGCAAACAACGCGAAGGATGCAGGTGCTGAAGTCCGATTAACAACCAAGCTTGTACATCGAACAAGTAGGAATAAGCTGATTCTAAAGTCATCAGGTTTCCAAAGTGATGTGTCTGCAAAAATTGTGATTGGAGCGGACGGGTCTCACTCAAAAGTTGCGCAATCATTAGGACCTCAGTATATACACCATGATTCAGACCTTAGCCCTTCAATGCAATATGTAATGGAAAATTCAGATGTCGACCCTACTGTGGTTGAGATGCATTTTGGAAGTGTTGCACCCGGTGGATATGCTTGGGTCATCCCAAAAGGGGATGGAAAGGTCAATGTAGGATTCGGGATGAGAAGAGAACTTGCTCACGATAACACACCTCTTCGGAAATATCTCGAACGGTTTGTCTTTCGTAATCCGTACCTTGCACCAAAGTTGAGGAATGCGAACATTCTCAGCAGAGTCGGAGCAATCATTCCTGTCGGTGGTTCACTTGATAGAACTTGGTCACAAAATGTACTTCTTGTGGGTGATGCTGCAGGACACGTAATGGCTTCCAATGGGGGAGGGATTCCCACAGCACTCTGCGGAGGTATCATAGCTGGTGAAACTGCTTCAAATTATCTAAAGGCAGGAGTGCCCCTCTCAAATTATGAGGAAACTTGGCGTGCAGAGTTTGGCAATGAACTTGATACAGCCTTGAGGGTTCTTCGAATAGCAGACAAAGTCATGCACTCGGATGCTGTAACAGATATCTGCATGAGACTTGCCGGAGTACGATTTTTAGAACCTTTGATCAGATGCAGGTTACCACCATTAGTTGATTTTGCATCAAAAACACTCGTGAGGGTGCTCAACCGTTTTTTCTAGAAATCAATAGAGTCGTTGCACTATAAAGTCAGCTAGAAATCCTAGAGTCTCTTCATTCTCAAATCCTTGATTGCGAATTGAATCCTTAGCATTGTCAATGTACTGCTGCGTTGTAAGAGTAGCATATTTGACTGCATGAGTTTCATCTATCAGTTGTAATGCATAATATAGTTCACCGTTGTCTAACAACTTGATGCATCTGTTTCGTTTCTCTTCAGTACTCTCCTCTAGAGAGTGAGCCAATAGGAAATTACATCGACTACCCTTGAGGTCCGATAGAACTGATTTTCCTGTCCCATTCTGTGTTGCTATAACATCCAATATGTCATCTCGAATCTGGAAAGCAAAACCGAGATTTTCTGCAAATGTAATAAGCGCTTCAAATTGCTTAGGACTTGCTCCACCTATTGTAGCACCTACCTTGGCAGCGGATGTCATAAATGAAACTGTCTTCATCCTGACAATGTCAAGGTAATGTTTCTTCGTATACACCTCTTTTCTGCCATTTGTGCTCATCAGAAGATCTGCTGCCTCACCCTCACACATTTTGATTGCTCCAGTGGCAACATAAGTTAGAAGATCAGGAGTTGACTTTTCACCAATCATCTTTATCGCTTTTGCCACCAAAAGGTCTCCAGCAATTATAGCCATCTTTCTCCCATACTTCTCATGTGTGGTCTTTACACCTCTTCTTAATGCATCTTCATCAATGATATCGTCGTGTATGAGACTTGCTGTTTGAATAAATTCCGTCGCGACAGCATATGGAAGTGCTTCTTTAATATCACCTCCGACAGCTTCAGAACAGAGAATAAGAAGTAAAGACCGTATTCGTTTACCCCCAGCTAAAATCAAGTGCCTTGTGGTTTCGTAGAGAATAGGAGGTTCACCATCATCGTCCAGCAGTTGACTTCTGATAGCTTGGTTTATCAAATCAATTCTGTGTCCAAGCTCCTTGTTCTCCAGAATATCACTAACAGCTTGAGATTCATCCATTTTGTCCTCCATGCGTTTATCAACATGGCTTTCGAAAGGTTTCTCCGACATCTGATGAATCTCCTAGCGTATGTTTCAGCTTGAAACCACCTTAAAGCAATTGTCTTTATTTCCAAACCTGTCTATGTATTTCAGCAATAAGGAAGTCTTTTTACAAATAGGAAACTGCCCCATGACGCGAGGAGTTATCAATGACTCAGGAAAACAACGAAGCTGAAATACCCAAGCCATCAAGAGTTCGTGTTTGGTTGGCCGAAATGCGTGCACCATTTCTCACTGCTGCGATAACCCCTGTAATCTTGGGAACTTGTGTCGCTTGGGCTTCCTCAGGCATCTTTCTTCTGGACATCTTCATTCTGACCCTACTCGCTGGGATTTTCGTTCACATAGGCTCCAACATTGCTAATGACTACTATGACCACAAGAGTGGAACTGATGATATCAATGTGGAGTATGTCCGTCCATTCACTGGGGGTAGTCGCATGATTCAAAGAGGATGGATGACTCCCCGTGAGGTCTTTATTGAAGCAATGGTGTTCTTTGTCTTGGGTGGAGGTATAGGTTTCTATCTAGCATACACAAGGGGATGGGAGGTACTCATACTCGGGATAATTGGTGTTGGTTCTGGATTCTTTTATACAGCACCACCATTCAGATTCGTTAGTCGTGGATATGGCGAGGTCTTCATTGGCCTCAACTTTGGTGTCTTAATGACGCTAGGAGCCTACTTTGTACAGACACAGGTCCTTGCTTGGGAAGCAGTGTTTCCATCAATCCCCATTGCTATACTCATAACTGCAGTACTTTACATCAACGAGTTTCCTGATCATGACGCAGACAAGGCTGTTGGAAAACTTACAATTGTTGTAAGGCTTGGCAGACATCGGGCATCAAAGGGATATGTTGTATTGATGATAGCCACTTATCTCTCAATCATAGTCCCCATTATTTTCAATCTGACGAATTGGTATACTATACTTGGTCTTGCAACTATTCCTGCAGCAGTGATGGGATCTCGACATGTTCTAGTTCATTATGACAAATCAATGCCATTAATGCCTTCATATGCTTCAACAGTCTTCAACCATCTATTTACTGGATTGTTCCTCTCTCTGTCCTACATTCTGATAGGTTTCGGGCAAGAACCACTCTACATTCTTGTGTGGGGCTCGATATGCCTAGTAATCACTCTCTTGTTCTATATTCAGACTGAGAAACAAGTTAAGGCGGCAGCCACAGCTGCATCTCAGTAAATCTCGTCAAGTCCATCCCAAGTGAGTCCCATTGACTCTGCAACAAGGACTGCAAGATCCTTCACTGTCTTACTGGAGCCAGCTTGTGGTAATTGGTCATGCATAAAATCTACACATGAGGGACAAGCTGATGCAACCACATCTGCATTTGTCGCTTCAATGTCCTTAACCTTGAGTTTGTTGATTTGAAGCGCAAAGTCTGCATCTACTGCTCGAAGAACGCCGCCAGAGCCGCAACAATAACAGTTAGCCTTGTTATGTGGAAGTTCCTCAAAGGTAACACCTGGCAGATGTTCCAAGACTTTCCTTGGTTCTTCATAGAACCCAGCATTTCGACCTGCATCACAGCCATCATGAAAAGTCACGGTTAGATCCAAGGGCTTGTTCAAACCTGTGAGTTTTCCTTTATCAATTAAGTCTGCAAAGTATTGAGCACCGTATAGAATCTCGAAGCCATGATCAATTCCCAAAAATTCATGGTACTCATGAGACCACATTTTGTAACAACCGGGACAGTTGGTAAAAATCCGTTCCACACCAAGTTTCTTGTACGCTTCGATGTTGTGCTCAGCTAGCGCTCTTGCACCTTCAAAATCACCAGTCATAATTAGAGGTGCACCGCAACAGTATTCCTCTTCTCCGAGAACAGTGTAGGACTCACCAATCTTATCCAAAATGAGCGTTGTAGCAATTGTGGCCTGGATTGAAACCCCTCTGAAAGAAGAGGCACAACCAAAGAAGAAGGCAGTCTTTGCTGGAGCTCCTTGTTTATCCAGAAGATCATCTTCATTGGGAGTCCAGTATGACCATCCCTCTATTCGATCCATCTGGGCTTGACCTTGAATGTTGAAACTCTTCAACAGAGTGTCTTTTGCCATCTGAAGCTGCTCGGGCCACATTCCACGTTTCATGAAGTCCGACCTCATAACTTGGTAGATCTTCACAAATGGGATATCAACCTGACATATTTCCTCACAGCCACCACATAATGTGCAACCAAATATAGCGTCACAAAGACCCTGTAGACCTTCGGATGCTCTGAGTCTTCCTTGCATAAGGGCGCGAGTCAACATCATTTTTCCCTTGCCAGAATAACTGTCCCTTCGTTTCACTTTGTAGGTGGGACAGGCACCATGTCCAACTTGGCAAAAACTACATTGCGCACAAGTAAATGCGTATTCTTGGAGGTCGTGTTCGTTCAGTACTGGGAAGTCCATTGTTTTTGGTCTCCGCACCTTGTGACAGACAGAGGAGGACCGTATCAAGCCACCTTAAAATCTTTCCACATCCTACAGGGCAAGTAGTTTGTAATTAGAAAACACGATGTTAATCAAAAAATTGAGACACTCCAACCGCTCGCTAGGTTTTTATGCAGGGGCTGTTCCACGCCTTCGTCAGTCAGCAGCTCTGTTCATGAGCTGGAGAGTGCCCTCATGGTCCTGAAGCAAAAGCAGAATGAAAAACTTGCTGAGATATTTGGTGACCGCCTGCTAACGGAAAAGCACGAGCTGGTTCTTTCAGCACTTGATGTTGGATCATTGCCCAAGCAAGTAGGTTGGCTCATGAACACGACTCCTGATGCGATTGTCCAACCTCTTTCTCCGGAGGAGATCAGTGATCTCTACAAGTTTGCTCAGAAGGAGAAAGTCCCACTCGTTCCTCGAGCTGCAGGAACATCAGGTTATGGTGGAGCAATTCCTAGAAAGGGTGGCATTGTAGTCGACATGCGTCGTATGGATAATATACTGGAAGTCGACCGAGAGAATCTGACTGTCACTGTGGAACCAGGAATATCCTGGGCCAATCTTCAATTTGAGCTGAATCGTCAAGGGCTCGACATTCGCTGTTATCCCTCATCAGGTCTCTCAGCTACTATAGGTGGATGGGTTGCACAGGGTGGTGATGGAATTGGATCACTCAAATATGGCACCATCAATGATAATGTTGAGAAGCTAGAAGTGGTGCTCCCTAATGGTAAGATAGTCAAGACCAGTGATACCGATCTGTTTTGTGACACTGAAGGGATTCTTGGTATCATCACCAAAGTCACTCTAAAGATCAAGATGCTTACACCAATGAAAGTGATAGTATCCAGTTTTGGGGAAAATTATCAGATGATGCTTGCAATAGAGCATATACTCGAAGAGGGTCCATTGCCTTTCACTATCAAGTTTGAAGAGGCGAAGTATACAGACCTCAAGAAAAGAATCTGGGAGGGCGACAAACCGTTTCCATTCCCAGTACATCATTGTACAATCATGGTTGTCTATGAGGGTGATGAGGAAGAGAACGAAGCGGGACTTGAAGCTGTTCGTCATGCAACGGAGATGTACAGAGGAGTCGTGTATGATGACGAAGTGGCTGAACATGAGTGGCATGACCGATATTACCCAATGAAGATCAAAAAGAGAGGTCCAACACTAGTTGTCGGGCAGGCATTCGCTCCTCTCGAAAATCTGGCGGCTGTCCTTGATGATTTCCAGTTTGAGCAATCATCAGCTCAAGCAGGTATTGATGGCTATGTCAACTCTAAGACAGGAGTTACCATGATGGGCTATTTTCTAGAAGATGAGCGTAGGATGTTCTACATGCTCTCATGGTCACAGAGCTTTGTTATTTTTACTCTTGCTCGCCGTCATGGTGGACATGCTCACTCAACTGGAATCTGGTTTGCTAATTACGCCTACCAATATTTTGGAAAGAAGCGATTGGCACGAATCAGAGCTGCTAAGCTCAAGTGGGATAAAAAAGAGATTTCCAATCCCGGAAAGATTTTCGCTTACTGGCTACCATTCATACTCAAAATTGGCAAGTACTTCATGTGGTACTTCTTCGATCTATTCAGGAATGGATTGGGTCGAGTTGCTCCAGCGTTTCTCAGATGGTTGCAGAATGTACCGCCATTGAAATGGATGCTCAGATGGGGGCGAGCTCATAGTCCATGGCCAATGCAATACGGAATCGGCTGTTGTATGGTAGATGGTGCCGCAGGAATAGCACCTCGTTGGGATTTTGAAAGATTTGGAATGTTACCGCTATTTGGTCCAAGGCAGACAGATGTTCTATGGATCTCAGGTTCTTTGACCAAGAAAATGGCACCACGACTCAGGCGTATTTACGAGCAGATGCCTGAACCAAAGTATGTGATTGCTTTTGGTCAATGTGTTGCATCTGGAGGTCTCTTTTGGGAAGGGTATAGCTTGGCAACCCCGCCTGACAAAATTGTACCTGTAGATGTCTATCTTCCTGGGTGCCCACCAAAACCAGCAGACTTCATTCGAGCACATCTTATACTTCAGAACAAAATCAGGGCTGGTACAACTCACTGGCAGACGAAGTACGAGAATCAAGATGCTATGGGGATGATTCAGTAATGACGCTACATGGGGACGATTATGATACACTAAGACAGGACAGTGACCCATACTGTCTTCTTCTACTTGGGCTCGTTGTTCTGACATCCTATGTATTCAACTACTTCTATGTAGCAATAGCGTTTCCAGCGTCTTGGATACTGATTACTCAGTATTTCATACTAGTTGTCGGGATCCCATTGCTTCTCGTTTTTCTGCTCATCGGATACTTCCGTCCAGAAAAGGGGAAAGCGAAGAATACTATGATGTCTTTTTCAGTAGTAGCTGGATTCTTTTTTGTGGTGTTCACCTACTTCTTCACAGAGGCACTCTATGTTGTATTATCCCTGACGCCCGATAACTCAGGTTTCTATTACTCTGTGTGGGGATTGGGTGGATCCATTCTGACAGCAGCAGGATTTTCAATCATGCACACAAAGGAAGAGAGCACATCTCCAGGAATCCTAGATACAAGCGCTTTGCACTATGGTCCAGAACCAGAGCCAGAACCCGAACCAGAACCTGAGGAAGTACCAGCTGCTGAAGAGGAAGCACCTGTTGAACCCAAGGAGGCTTCTGAAGAAGCTGCACCCGAAGTTGAAGAAAAAGCTGAATCCACAGAACCTGAATCTGATTGAGGTCAGATATTTTCTCAGGTGGACTCATAAATTGAGAAGAGGCCATATAGGCCTCTGAATGAGTATTACTCTTGTAGCCAGCTTAAAGTTGCAAACGCCACAAGCGATCCAAATGCAATCCACGCAAAGAGGATAATACCTGCAATCAGATCGAATAGCACAAAGATTAGGTAGGCATGAATTCCTCCTACAATGCCTGAGAGCATTGTAAGTCCTATTCGACTGGATCTTGTTTTAGCTGCTGCAAATCCAAGAGCTGCTGCGACCAGGAATACGCCACTCATGAAGAGAATCATATGGAATATCACATTTGCAATGGCTTCGTTAAGGATGAGCCACAGATAAGATCCAACCAGGGTCATTCCAACCAGAAGACCCAAGTAGTAGAAGAAAGTTCCTTCTTCGCCACGTACCAAATCAATCACCTTACAAATATGGAACTTTGTGTCGAGGAGTTGTTCGACCCGAGCCACTATATAACTTCTTTGAGAGTGCTTTCCTCAGATTCAACTATTTTCCAAAGACGAAATTACTACGATTCCATGTATAGGCTAAGAAGGGTTTGAAACTATGGGACAGACAGGACCAACTCATGAGTGGTCACTTCATGAGTTTCGGTGATTTTCAACCATTGATTCTTGAGAACTCTGCTCGCCTAATCAGGGGGAAGAAGCAGATGAACTCCACTTGGATGTATCTGCCAGACTGGGGCTCCCACAAGGCTCCCACAACAAAGGACCACAGGTTCTCTGTATACAATCACAACTGGACTGCTGGTGTCCTGCACGAGAACGGTCCACACACTGTATACAACTAGAATTCTCTTCATCTATGGCCTCTGGCCAACCAAATACATCTGCTAACGGTTCTCTCCTCCACACACAGTTAATCTCTTTCTCTTGGGAAGAAGCGTTCTACATACTTTGTCCCTTTTGGGAGAAGCTTCGGATCCAGGATTCCTATGGCTTTGGATGTAACATCCCCCTTGAATCGAAGGAGCGGACCGTACCCATAACCAAATTCAATAACCGCTCGAGATGGCACTGGTTTGTCGAAGTAAGCGTAAGCCGCTAAACCGTCCTTTGAGATTTCCACAAAGAGCGATCGTGCATCGCCAACTGTCACCAGCGGTTCCAAGGCTCTCTCCTGAAAGCGAGTTCCCGTCAGTTTGAGCCTCAGTAGCAGATGGGGCTTTCCCCATAAATCCTTCACAACATACTTGGCTTCCCATCTTAGCCGTTCGTGTTCAATCGGGTATTTTATCAGGTCTCTGAACATTGTCACCATTCTCCTATTATTTCGTAACCTCCACGCTGTCGATTTCGACTTCGCCAGTCCCTATTGCCTTAAACTCAAATGTCACATTTTTCACATCGGTTAGGTCGACTTTCTGCGTTCCCAGTACTTCGATTTCATAAACGTGGAGCGGGATACGGACAGTTCTCAAGGCTGACTTTGTAACATCGTAGATACCTAAGACTAGATCTCTCGGGTGCGGTGGTGGGATTTCAGCGAATTTACTCACTTTGATGGATCGCTTATTTCCTCCATTGTCTTCCAACGAAACGTAGAGGTCCTGTGGCCCATTCTCGGGGTTTTGGTCACTGCCAACTTTTTGCGTAATCCGGAAGCTCAGAGCATTATAGGGCTTTATGTTCTTATAGGCTGGTGGTATGTTGAAGCGCAATTTGTCTGTCGTCTGATCCCATCGTAATAATAGACCGCCGGTTTCGTGAGGTGAATTGGTTTCAAGTTGGTTTAATTGGTTCTCGGAGGGTGGTTCCGGTAGTGTCCCGTCGTCTGATACTTCATCATTGATGGTACTTGTTTCCCAGCTCGTCCCGGTATAAGTATCCTCAAAGTTGTCTATTTCGACTCTGTCTATGTCCTCATATTGAGGATATATTTTCAACTTTGTTGGTTCGGCTTGTTCAACCGATGCTGGTATCCATTCTCCTTTGAAAAGGCTGTCCCACCAGTCCTCGTTGGGTTTAAGATGCCA
>JAEOUL010000161.1 GCA_016839345.1 Candidatus Thorarchaeota archaeon
GGTGTCATTAGAGGCATTCACAGAGTTCTGACTCCAAACGGGTGATGATGCATGTCCAGCCATGTATTGAGCGAGAGAGGCCGATTTAGAGTACCACCCAGAAAGAACAATCTGAGGTTATGGAAATGGATTGAGTTGGGGTGGCTGTTTGGTATTGCTGTCATGTTGATTTACTTTGTAATAGTCTACCTACTTCCACTGCTAGGACTGATTGGTCCAATTTCAATCCCATCCAAACTAATCATCGAAATGATAATTTCAATATACCCAGTCTTGATGGGCGGGCTCGTGGCACATGGAAGACTTACTTCGGATGAGATGTTGACAGCCGTCCTAGATGATGACTTAGTGTCAATACGCATAGGCAATTGTGTGATAGCCACATGCTGTCTTGATATCATCTCTGCTCCCGGGTCAGTGCTCGTTGGTCGAAACGACCGACCAGAGTATGCAACTGCATTCCTTCTAGCTCTTCGTGCAGGAATGGATGAAAAGGTCAGCATGGCATATGAAGTAGGCGTGTATGGTGGTGAGGCATTCCTACGGATTTTTATAACAGGATTAGGCAAGACT
Organism: Candidatus Thorarchaeota archaeon; assembly: GCA_016839345.1. The sequence goes on from JAEOUL010000161.1 coordinate 574, forward strand.
ATAGGAGAAATTGGAAGCACTCTTAGGCGGGAGGCAACCCGAACTGAGGCTATTCTGCTCTCCTCTCTAAATAACGTAGAACTCCATCAGTTGAGAGGCGATGAACTAAGAGATGCGGTTTCTGGTATTCTTTCAATTGACTTGGAAACGGGTTCAAAACCAGCGTCTGAAGAAATGCATACCGAATTATTACTGATTAATGGAGATCCATCTGTGGCGCCCAGTCTGGAGAGTTCTCAAATCGGGACATTCATCTCCACTTCACTTCGCCAAGGATACAATGTGAGTCTCACATGTGTGTTTTCAAAGTCTAAACCTGGACGAGAACAGAGAAAATTGGAGGGGCAATGGAAAGCAATACGCGAGAAGGAAAAGAAGAATGAAGACTCCTTGGCAGACCAATCAGAAAAGAGGAAACTGCTACGGGATTATGAAGAGATACAGGGGAATATCGGCTGGTTTGATTCCTCTGTTTTTCTTGCCATAAGAACAGACAGTCGTGAACAGCTTTTAAGCATTCAAGAGGGGGTGTCTGGAATTGTTCATTCGATATGGGGGGGAGAAGGCAGAATCACCTTGAAACAGAAGGATATTGGAAAGGGTGTGATATACAAACTCCTTCTCAGACGCCACATTGCATCGCAGAAGATTCATGTCAATAGATTGGTGGCTTTCTTGAATACACCAGTTCAGCAGCTACCAGTGATTGCTGCATCCCCTGTACCTGCATTTTCCATACCATCAAGAGAAGTTGTGAATAACGAGCTCATAATTGGAAAGGCTGTTTTTGGAGGGCGTCGTCTAAATGATGTTGGTCTGAAACCTGAGTGGCTCCGAGAACATATCGCAGTATTGGGTGCCACTGGCACGGGCAAGACTACTCTTGTGAAGCATCTCATTGCGGAACTGACTACAAAATCGAATGTTCCATGGTGGATATTTGATATAAAAGGATCTGAATATCATGACCTGGTGAACTTATCTGACGATGCTGTTCTTCTGTTGAGACCTGGGGTGGACCCATCATTCATAATTGATTTTATGGACCCGGAGATTGATTCTGGTGAAAGGCATGCACATTCAACTTTTACAATCCTGAAAGAGCTGCTTAACGAGAGGGGCGTATCTTCAGAGCTTTCTCCTGCTATGGAAAGGCTTCTTCGTGAGGCAGTCTTAGAGGTTGCACGTACTTCCGACAGGACCAATTCAATTCAAGCGCTTGTTCGTGCAGTATCGGAACTTGCAGGAAAGGACCGTACTGGCATTATGACCAAGGATGCGCTGCTTAATCGTTTCGAGATACTGTCACGAGAACCGCTTGGGACTATTCTAAGTGGTGGTCGAGAAGCCATAAGGATTTCAAATCTTCTGGACAAACGCGTCATTCTTGATTTGCAGCATGTTGCTAGAGCAGGAGGAATGGAGGCAGCCCGTTTACTCTATAATCTAATTGCAAAACGTATCTTTGATTATGCACTGAACCGAGGTATAAAGCCCGGACTTCATCATCTAGTGGTACTCGAGGAGGCTAGTAATCTTGTACCTGAGAGCTATACTAGGCATACAGCTGCAGATGTAACAACAGGAGAATCTATGGTGATGCTCCAAAGAGCCACTGGACAAGGAGTTATTGTGATTTCAACTCGACCAAATGTGTCTTCAAACATTTTGGCAAACACTGCCACGAAGATCACTTTCCGTCTTCCCTATGATAGCTCAATCGGTGCGAAATTCATGTCCCTTGATGAAAAGCAGGAACGTTACCTGAAAACACTGAAGCGTGGGAGAGCACTGATTGTTTTACCCGGGACAGAACCGTTCGAGATTGCCACTTGGCCATTTGAGATGGCATCCATTTCGAAAATACCAACTGAATCCGTACTTCATGATAGAACTGAGATTGAAACTAAATCGAAACGAAGCAAAGAGACCTCTTTTGAATATGACACAGCTGTTCAGTTAGAGAGTACTAGCTCGTCCAAACCAACAGGAGCAGTTTATGACAAGCTTGGAGAGCTGGGATCGCATGTTGTGGCCTTTCTTGCCACTAGGAGTATGGGAACTCAGGCTGAAATCCAAGGGATTTTGACATCAATCGACCCTAGGATAGAAAGTGATGACATAAGTGAAGTTATTCGAGACTTGGTGTCCTTAGGAACAATAGAGAGAGAAGCATTGTCAATTGTACCTGGCGATTTCATATTTACTCTGCCGGGTAGGGGACTTGATGCTGTAAGAATGGCAATAACTGACTACATTATTGAAAAGCTAGGACTAATTGATATCACATGGGAACACAATTTGGATGAGAGCCCTGACATCATTCTTGATGACAGAGCCATTTTGATACTCCCTCAGCATCTCAAAGTATCATCAATGAAAGCAACTCTGACTAAGATTAGAAATTACATGGGCAAGTTGGGAAATAATGTCATCGAGCTGATTGTGATTGTCAGAGGAAGTGTTGCAGCAGCTAAGCTTAGAGAAATCATGGACGAGACAAATGAGTTTGATGCAGTTAGCATAGTTTCAGCATTTCCAAGTTCACTTGATACAATGATTGAAAATTTGGCAATGGGTACGCCAACAAATGTAGACCTGACAACTGATAATAATATGAATAGAAGTGAAGTACAAGGAGTCAATCTCATTGGTGCCATGCATGATGTTGGGACTGCAACAAATCGTGCTATACAGATGCGACTATGGTTTCAGCTGATTCAAGATTTCGTGGATTTGTCTAATGGTAGAACCGAATGGAATGTCTTGATAGAGTTCATCGAAACGACAGCTCTACAATCACTCAAGGGAAAAACTACTCCAATGAGTGCTGAGGAAGGAAAACGTGCATTGACAGAACTTCTAGCTGATGAAGTTCTGATGGCACTTCGTGTCGGGGATGATCTTGATTTCATTGATTTGAACGAGGGTCTTTGGATTGTGAACTCAGGCGAATTGGGAAAACTCAGAGATTCAGCTGTTAATGCTCTGGAGAAAGAACTACGAAAACAACAGAGTTCGGTTTCCCGTAACCATGGCTATTATGACCTTTGCACAAATGGTGTTTCCTATGTTGTGTTCCCAAATCAGCAACAACTCAACACATTGCTCCATCTTGAGAGTGAAATCGCATGTAGAACATGTAAGTCAGGACGAATCGTCTGTGTATTGACGGCGGCTGAGTATCTTGAGGATAGAGTAGTTATGCCAGAAAATATCCTTCTTTATGACTTCTCAGATTATGTTTCTGTGGCCAGTGCTGCAGGGCATTAATTGTTCAACTTAGAAACGGATTATTGTGCATGGTGGAGTTTTTCCAGATAACAAGGCAGAAAGTCGGCCCGGCACACAAAGATTGAAGATTGCTATTTCGATGTCAAGTTTTGCTAACGTGAAGATCTCCACAAGCTTCTTTTCCATCCCACCCGTAACATCAGTTGCAGAAGATGGCCCGGCTTTACTAAGAACGGAATCGATGTTCGAGGTATCGATTATCTCAATATAATCAGCCTCAGGATTGGTCTTGGGATCTTCCTCAAGGACTCCGTCCACATCTGTTCCAATGTAGAGAGAATTGGCTTTCAGTTCCTTTGCAAGATAGACAGCGATCGTATCACCACTGAGTATTGATGCACCAAGAGATTGATCGAAGCAGACGTCTCCATGTGTGACAACAGTGAAACCAGATTGAATTGCCTGCTGGATGACTGACGTTTGAAAATTGACAATCCTTTTGTTATTCAGACTCGCCATAAGAAAAGGTGGTAATACTACTGCATGAATTCCGGCATCATTCAAGGCTTCTTCTACAGCAAGTGAAAGAACAGACATATTCTGACGTATTGAAGGAACTCCTTTGAGTAATTGCTCAGAAGGGGTTGAAAGAACACCAAAGCCATGTTTATGAGCCGCTTGATGCCCATGTGCTCCGCCGCCAAGGATTACTATGAGCGATTCTCTTGAAGTTCTCAGTTCTTGGGCTATACGGAGTAGATTCTCTTGATTGACAGTGGGCGGGGATGAACCTTTATGAGTTATCACAGATCCTCCCAATTTTACAATTGTGAGCCTCTTCACGTCCAGCACTCATTTCGTTTGGGCGTCTTCACACTTATGGACATTGTTATCCTAGGTTGTAAGAACACGTGTTCCAAGTCACTACACAAGACAACCTTTTTATCCGAATGAAATTCCGTTGCGTCATCCACCTCGTAGACGAGGCTGAACCTACAATGACTCAGAAAGCACGGATTCGACTGTCAAGTACGAGTACAGAACACTTGGATGGTGTCTGTAATCAAATTAAACGAATAACTCGCAAGACCGGAGTCCGTATGTCTGGTCCGATTCCTTTGCCAACCCGAAGAATGGTCATTCCTACACGAAAGACTCCATGTGGACAAGGATCTGAGTCATGGGACAAGTGGGAAATGAGGGTTCATAAACGTCTGATTGACATTGATGCAGATGAAAGAGCGATTCGTCAAATAATGCGAGTGCGTATTCCTGACTCTGTCTATATTGAGATTGAACTCACAGGTTAGGCTGCTTATTGTCATCTACACAACCCTTTTTGGTGGAAAGTGATTGTTGTGTATCCATAGTGAGTCCGAGGACCTTGTAGATGTGTGGTATAATTGGTGTCGTTCAGAAACGGGGTCAAGTGGCCCCATTTCTGCACCAGGCATTGAAACGCCTTGAATATCGGGGATACGACTCTGTAGGTATGACAACTATCTCAAATGATTTGTTGCACATGAAGAAAGACAAGGGCAAGATTGAGGAAGTCCATATGAAACTTAATCTTGATGAAATGCCTGGTTCCATGGGAATTGGACATACCCGATGGGCTACTCATGGAATACCGTCAATGTATAATTCACATCCACATTTTGACTGTAACAACAAAATTGCAGTGGTCCATAATGGCGTAATTGACAACTTCCTCGAACTTAGGAAAGAGCTTGCTGCAAAAGGACACAAATTTGGATCTGAAACTGATACGGAAGTCATTCCTCATATGATTGAAGATTACATGGATGATGGCATGAGTCTTACCGAAGCTGTCACAGAAATCACCAAGAAAATTGAAGGCACGTATGCTATAGTTGCCATGACAACAAAGGAGTATGGTAAGATTGTCTGTACACGGGATGGGAACCCTTTGGTACTTGGAAGAAAAGAAGACACTACGTATGTATCGTCGGACATCCCTGCATTTTTACCAATGACTAATGATATGATTCTTCTTCTTGATGGGGAAGTTGCAACACTTACAACTGACGGTGTTGAAATTCGAAAGCTCTCGGACGGGACTATTGTAAAGAGAGAGAGCATTGAGATTAGTTGGACTGCAGACCAAGCACAGAAGGGTGGATTCCCTCATTTCATGTTGAAAGAAATACATGAACAACC
>JAEOUL010000162.1 GCA_016839345.1 Candidatus Thorarchaeota archaeon
TGTATATGATTGGTGTGTGTGGAAGAAGAATCAAGGTGAAACTCAACACCTTCGATTTTCCCGATGGAGAACACAGAGTTGGAATTGAGTTTATTGAAGTATTGAAATGGGACGAATGAAATATCATTACTACAAAATATAGGAAAAGAACTAAAACTGGCACATAATGTGCCAACAAACATTGGAGTACTACGAAATGAGTCAAGATTTGTTAGAACTAATGCGAGAGAGACTTGCAATTGGACTTGAACGAGAGAAAACAATTGAAGCCATCGCAGGATGGGAACGAACAGCACAACTAACCTTGAAGGAAGGACCTGTATACCACTTCATAGTAAAAGACAACACTATCACTCTTCATGAAGGACCATTAGATAATCCAGATATGAGAATTCAGAGTGATGAAGAAACAATAAGGAAACTGTTTCTCGAAGAAATGAGTGCGGCATCTGCTATTTTCAAAAGGAAGTTGAAGGTGAAAGGATCTTTCACCGATTTGGCAAAATTAAAGCACATCTTCTAAAACTAAGAGGAGAATGAGTTTTGATGAGTGGGAAGTGGATTAAGGAGCTTGAAACAATTGTTGGGTCAGAATTTGTATCGACAAGGGCAGATGTTTTGTTAACATATTCGCAAACTGCCTCAATGGCAATCGAACCTGTTATTCCTGTAGCTGTTGTTCGTCCAAGAAATACAGTAGAAGTTTCACAAATACTGAAACTCACAAACAAGTACAAAGTACCAGTGACACCACGTTCTGGAGGTTCAAGTCTTCAGGGAGAGGCAATTCCGAAACCAGGGGGAATTGTTGTCGATTTATTGAGATTGGGGGGGATAACACTTTACGAGGACCTTCGATCGGTGACAGTTGGAGCTGGAATCACGTATGGGGAGCTGGATAAATTTCTAGCAAAGCATGACCTCTTCGTACCAGTGTATCCGGAGTCGTCTTTGGTATGTACAGTAGCAGGCAATGTTGCAGTGAATGGTGCCGGACCAGGATCAAGTCTTTTCGGTAGCACTGGCGAGATGGTGCTTGGGCTCGAAACCGTTTTACCTGATGGTACAATCATCCAAACAGGTTCTGAAGCCAACCCCAATGCTCCTGGACCATTCATTAGGTACGCATTTGGTCCAGATATCACTGGTCTGTTCATTGGCTCTCTTGGAAGCTTTGGCATAATAACAAAGGTGTCTGTAAAAACGTTCAAGCGAATGAAATACTTTGATTACAATATGTATGGGTTTGATACCGTGGAACAGGCAGAGAGATTCCTGCTGGAGATAAAGCAGAATGATATCAATGGTCTCTTCACCTCAATTTATTCTGGAGAAGTTCTTGATCTATTCATGGATATGCTTTCTGAGGAACTTGGATTCCCACCATTTGAACATGCAGAGCGTACTGTATCAATGACGATAGGTCGAGTAAGGGAGGATATGATGGAGAGTGATGCTAAACTGGCTCGTGAAATCTGTGAAACCCTAGGAGGCAAGGTGTTGAATGTTCCTGAGATGCCTCGACAGGAATGGGAAGGCCGCTTCTGGAATTTTGTACGCGCATCATACGCTCATGGTTGGCACTGGAAAACAATTTACCACCATCAGACACCAACAAATTCTCATCAGTCAGTGGACCTCATAGTGGAAGCAATGGACAAATTCAGATTCCTTGGGCATACCGCAGGTTTTCACACAGGACATGCATCAATGAACATGTATCCTCACTTATACTTCGATCCACAAGACAAAGAAGAAGAACAAAAAGTAATAGAAGCTCACAGAGAACTCTTGAAGTCACTCTTTAGATCTGGTGCTGTACCATTCAAACTTGCAGAGTATTGGAAATATGGCATTGAGAATATGGATGAATACATGGCATTTCTAAAACTTCTCAAGAACATTATAGATCCAAACAACCTGATGAATCCTGGAGTCCTAGGAGGGATCTAGTAGATGACAGAGATGGACCTTGAAGAACTCATTGAGAATTTAGTACAATGCCGCAGATGTGGAATATGTAGAAATGCAGTATACGAGGACAAAGGATTTGATGGAGTCTGTCCAGTGTGGATGAACTCTGCGGGATTTGAAACGAGCTTTATGCGTGGTAGAATACAGGTGGCTTTAGCTCTTCTGGACGGGACTCTTGAAAAAACCCCAGAGAATGCAGAAGCTCTCTATACCTGCTCTCTCTGTGGAAATTGTACTGAAATCTGTGCTGCGGAATTCGATCCTACAGAATGTCTTGAGATGGTCCGAGATGTGCTCAATGGTATACCAAATGATGTTCGTGATGAGATTGCAGAGAAGATACTCCAAAACAACAATCCCTACTTGGAAGACAACTCAAAGAAACGTCATTGGGTAAACGAAATTGGTTTTGACATACCAACGTCCGCTAGTGTTCTCTACTATACAGGTTGTACTGCGGGAATGAAGTTGCCTTCAATTGTGAAATCAACTGCAAAGATACTGAAGGCCGCACATATTGACTTTGCTGTGCTCGAGGATGAGCCATGTTGTGGATCTGTCATGCTTAGAACAGGAAGGCGTGAAGATGCCAAGAAAAATGCTGAGAAGGTAGTCAGTGCTATCCAAAAATCTGGTGCAAAGAAAATTCTTGTAACATGCGCAGGATGTTTGAAGACCTTGCATCAAGATTACGAGAAATTTGGCTTCGAGCTTCCTGAGATTCTCCATATCACTAAGGCTCTTCAGGAAATCATAGATAACGGCAAATTGAAAATGAAATCACTGGGCGAAGGTGTACGAATTACATACCACGATCCATGTCACCTCTCAAGAGCACTCGGTGTCTATGATGCTCCAAGAAACATCATAAGAGCAATTCCTGGCGTAGAGCTTTTTGAGATGGAAACAAATAGAGAAGCAGCAATGTGTTGTGGTGCAGGAGGAGGTCTGCGGTCTTATGACCCTGAACTCGCCAAGAAGATGGCTGCGAATCGTATCAAATCTGCTGATGATATAGGCGCAGAAATTGTTGTGACTGCTTGTCCATTTTGTGAACACAACCTTTTGTCCGGAGTGGAGATTGCGGGTAGTAAGGTCAGAGTTGCTGATGTGGTTGACCTAGTGGTTGAAAGCCTTGAAAAATAGTGATGAGGGTGACTATCAAAGACCTTGATGCCACCCAGTTGTTTTAGATTTATAACTAATATCCACGGCTATAGTCTCTTCCGCCTCCGCGATCTCTGTAGCCTCCGCCACCCCTGCGATCGCGTCCATAACCACCTCGACCACCACGGTATCCTCCGCCACCATATCGGGGTCTGCGTTCATGTTCTTGTTCGGACATATCTACTTCATCATTGATCTCAGCTATCTCATCCTCGACTGGATTTAATGTGCCATAACGACCAATATTCAATCTAAGATGTCCTTGGAAGAGGGTAGTATAGCCATTTTCAAGCCGGTACGTCTTTTCAGTTTCAACTTCATCTATTGAGGTATCCCATAATGGAACAGTTACTTTCCCGGTACTATCTCCAACGACAGTGTCGCAGACGCGATGTTGTTCACCATCTGCGCGGGATGTCACTTCCCTGACCTCGCCTTTTTCAATAACCTTGAAAGAAATGTTAACACTCTTCATTCTTGGTTTGAGATCAGAAATAACTGCTTCAATAGGTTCTCTCTCTTGGTATCCCATGATAACTCACGTTCACTGTATTGTGCAGGCGTTCAAAAGTAGAATCTTCTTCAGTGATCGCACAGCTGTGCCTGGAACTCTGGAGCATATGATTCAATTTGAGGGCACTGCTAGTTTTTCGTTCTCATGAATTGCCTATAAACCCACTGTTGACCTCTAAAAATTGGTAATATTTCCTGAATTCAGCAAAAAATAAGGTGGACGACAGCTTCGCCTACGACTTGGTGCCCGTTTTTGGGCTCGAGGTCCACCCTCTTTTTATTTTAACCATGAGTGGTGCTCCGATGCGCACGTTGCTTCAGCATCTCTCTGAACCCTATTGGGTGAAAGCCGAATCTCCCTGCAGATGGACATTCGTACTGCCTTTTCAACGCGGTTGCGTCATTCCCACATCTTTCGATGACGCAGGAGCAATTGAGCGCAAGCCTGTCGTCCGACTATATTATATGTAACATACAAACATAAGTGCTTCGGGGACCTAACTATTCTATACCCATAGAATAACTTATAAGAATCCCACCGGAATTCGCACGACTAGAACCAGAGGTGGCAAATTTGAATGGAATAAAAGTGGCAATTGTTGGAGTAGGAAACTGCGCAAGTGCACTTGTTCAGGGTGTTGAATTCTACAAAGAAGCCAGAGCAGATAGTGAGATTATAGGACTCGGACATCCTGACTTCGCTGGATTCCATGTGAAGGATATCCAATTTGTAGCAGCATTTGATGTTGCTGACACAAAGGTGGGAGCAGACCTTGCTGATGCTATATTTGCTAAACCAAACAATGTAATGCAATTCGCGAAAGTACCAAAAACAGGCATTGAGGTCATGAAAGGTCCAGCTCTTGATGGTCTCGATGATATGCTTAGAGCTCTTGTTACTGAATCAAATGCGAA
>JAEOUL010000163.1 GCA_016839345.1 Candidatus Thorarchaeota archaeon
CCCCTTTATCTTAATAACTTCACTTGACGCTTTTTCAGATTCTTCTTTTTTACCCAATTTCTGATGTTGAATACTGAGATTGTTTATCACAGTTGCTAAGTCTGGAAAGAAAATGTCCTCGGTTTTACTGGCAAGATTCCGCAGTAAATGTAGGGCATCATTGAAGTATCTCAAACTCTCAGAGTGACGTTCTGTTTCTAGAAATAACGCACCAAGACTGTTTAGAGTCCAGGCAAGATGTTTGTTAAAAATCTCTGGAGAAATCTCAACCAATTTTTTCCTGATTTCAAACGCTTCATTGAGTAACTTCTCTGCTTCCTTAAATTCATCCAAGGTTCTAAGTAGCACACCATAATTGGTCAATACTGAGGCTACCCGATTTTGAGACTCGACATTTTCAGGATCATCTTCCGAGAGTGCTCTCGACATTTCAAGTGCTTCTCTGTAACTTTTCTTCGCATCTTTTGATTTCCTCATCTTCATCAATGCAATTGCGTAGTTGTTCAGGCTATCAGCAACATAACCACGATGAAATGTTGGAGATTTTTCCACCATGGTTCTGAATATCTTTAGAGCGGCTTCATGAGTTTTTACAGCATCTGAAAAACTCCCCAGTTCTGAAAGGAGAACACCAATATGGCTTTGAACAAAGGCTAGTATGTATGGCTCATCTTCAACAGTGTACTTCTTTGTTAGCTCAAGACTTTCATTGAATATCTTCTCAGCTTCTGTAATTCTACCTGTCTGCATCATTAACTTACCAAGCACAAGGGAATAATTAACGATTTGTGTCCATTCCACTGATGGTTCCTTCTCGTAGAGAATCATCCATATATCTCGCGCTTTTTGTAGAATCTCCTCCGCATCATATAGTCTATTTGTCTTTCGAAGAGCACGACATAAGTGTCCCAATATGTTTGCTTTGAAAACTGGATCCCAATGCTGAAAGGACTTAGCATTGACGATTGTCCTAGATATCCGTTCTGCATCTAATGGTTTTCCTATAGATATTTGGACGGACGCTAGGGTGGATGTTACTAGATTTCCTATGGTTTCACGATTCCACAAACTGTCTGACTCAGGTAGTTCCTTGCTAAATTCATACGCCCTTTGAAGTATCTTCTCTGCCTCCATTGGCCGATTTTCATCGTTTAGAAAAATACCATACTGCCAATGAATTCCCCAGGCAAAAACAATAGGTCCTGGCTCTGGTCCAACATTTTGTAAAATGGACCTCTCGTGAAGGTCCGTCAAAATAGAAATTCCTTCTATGTAGAACTCCTCCGCTTCCTTTCCTCTTCCCAGTCTTGCATAGAGTCCTGCAAGATGATAAAGAATTCGAGCCACAACCGCCTGCATCCTGTGATCATCAGGTTTGTTAACCGCAAGCTCTCGTGCTACTTCAAGAGTATCTGATAGTATGTATTCACACTCGGCAAATCTACCAAGTTGAAATAAACAATATCCACGCCAATCTTGAATCTCCAGTTCTGCTTCTATTGTATCTATTTGAAGCATCTCAAGCATTGCTAAAAATTCAGCAACAGTTGCACTTGCCTGAGTTGCAATCTGAGTGGTGAACTCGAGTGCAGTTTTTTCAATAGCTTTTCGAGGGTCTGCTTTTGCCAGTGCTGAAATTGCTAGGCCTAGCAGTATTAGATCTGACTCGTTCTTTGAGACCTCTTCTAATTTTGTCGCTACATCAACACACAATTGCTGCATTCGATCACCGAGTTCTGCGATGATCAGATCCTCAGCTAACTCATGCAAAACATAGGTTTCATTCCCTCTATTTCTGATAAAGCTGAGTCGAATCAATCTGTTCCACTGTTCAGCCTTCATGTCTGGTGCGATGATGTTCATTACACGTCTGGTGAAGAAAGGTAAAAGTCCCGCACGATCAATTAATGGTGTCAAATCATACGCCTCATTGAAAAGACGCCGCCAAGTTTTGATTCGTACTTCCTCGAGCGTATCAGCACCGAGACCTTCGATATCTTTGAATGAGATATCGCCTGTATCAACTAAGTCACATATTGAACCAATTACGAAAGGATTACCTCTACTTACTTTCACTATTTTATCTTGAAGTTTGAAATCAGAGATTTTTCGCAATCTAAGGAACTCATTACTGCTCTCCGCATCTAGTTCTCCAAGTTCAGACTCCTCCACTTGGTCCTTAAGTTGTGCAATTGCAGCTTTTCTACTTGCCATTACGCCAACAGAATTTGAAAGTGAGCACAAAAACACATTCCAGAGTTCGGTTTCCGTAATCAGTCTGCCACCATATCTCCATTGAGCTTTCTCACTATCTACTTGCTCAAAATGATCCATCAAGAAAAGTAGAGGTGACTCACTATTGCTTCTGTTATTGATATCTTCAAGCAAAGCATCCAGATAGAGAAATTCGGCATGGTGTGGTTCTTTCCAAAGAATTTCAAGGAGTTTCTCGATGTGATTCTTCCCAAGTCGCTCTTGCAGCCATTTCCCAACCGTACTGAATTTTCCCTTCAGCTTGGGTGTGACCTTTGAACCGATAGCACTGAGTGCACTTCCGATAATAGTTAAAGTTCCGATAAATGGAATTGCCACAAAGACGTCCTTTGCCCATTGACGACCTTCCTCTCTGACTGGTTCTACTCCCTCGACAAAACGTTGACGGATCTGCCATAGGACGTCGAATCGCTTTAGATTCACACCCTGAAGGACAGCTCCTTTCGCTAGTATATTCAAACGCTGATAGAATTCGGAATACTGCTCGCAGTCTACTCGGATGGTGAATTCCAATGTAGATGTCCAATGGTCTAATAATGATGATTTTCCTATTCCACCAATCCCTTTGAGATGCAGAACTACGCTTTTTTCCTTACAACGTGCTAGGGCTTTATCCATCCATTCGAGATACTCTTCGCGATCCACAAAGATTCGCTCGGATGGCTCAAAGCGTTCGTACACATTCCTTACCTCAACACGCGTAATGAAGAACATAAGCCTAGGCTTTAGATAAGCAACTCGGTCGGTTCCCAAATAACGCAATGCTATCGATATAAATTCCTACTTGTTGCATTGTATGATACATTTTTATAGAACCAATACCTAGTGATGCTAGGTATTCACACGTAACATGGAGGAAATGCGACATTGGGACTTCGTGAATATGTGATTCGAAGATGTGTATACATGTTCCTGTTAATAGTGGCTGTAATATGTTTCAACTTCTTCTTGTTTCGACTTCCGACTTTCTTATTTGGAGCTAATCCCATCAGTTTAATGCTCAGTGATGAGCTCAGAAGAAATCTCACTCAAGATCTACTAGAGGCTATGTACGCCAACTTTGGACTTGTAATGAATCCTGATATCTTCGACTGGATCTACATGTTCTGGCGCTACATGATTAACATGTTCACTGGTAATTTCGGTGTTTCATTTCTGACTCAGCGACCAGTGATGGACTCTATCGTCGAGCGTCTACCCAACACTCTGCTATTAATGGGAACCTCTGTAATGCTTGCTATCATAATTGGGATGTGGGTTGGGATCAGAGTTGCTTCTGAACCTGGTTCTAGAAAAGATCTCGGAGTTGTCACTGTTGCAATGTTCACTTGGTCGCTTCCAACATTCTGGATTGGAATGATGCTTCTCATGGTATTCGGTTACATGGTTCCACAATGGACTGAGGCTATATGGGGTATACAAATAGGATTTCCACAGTTTGGAACCATTGAGTATGAAGTATGGAACGCTGCGAGAATAAGTCCTTTTGGGGCGTTGATGGTAGCTGGAGATGTATTATACCATCTGTTTCTTCCGATGATGACCATAGCTATCGGATCCTTTGGTGGTTGGTTTCTCTATATGCGAAACAACCTTGTCACTGTCATGACTGAGGACTATATCTTAACTGCTCGTGCAAAGGGACTAGATGAGAATCAGGTGCTCTACAAACATGGGCTGAAGAATGCAATGCTACCAATGGTCACGCTTTTCGCGCTGGCTTTTGGTGGCATAATTAGTGGGACTGTTTTGGTAGAAACAGTCTTCACATGGCGAGGACTTGGACGATACATCTTCGAGAGCCTAGTAGCATTAGATTATCCAGTTGTTCAAGCAATATTTCTGATCATCGCGATTGTAACGATCCTAGCCAACTTTGTAGCAGACATGCTCTATGCTGTACTTGACCCTCGGATAAAATATTGATGAAGAAATGCATGATTGACTTATTGTTAAGAAGTGCTTTTCATAATGTCCGCAATGTTCCCAAAGAAATGATCTAGTGTTCTACTCTTCTCCATGTACTCTTCAATTTTTGAGATAAGGACTGTATCTTGGCCATAACCTCCAATCGAGTCTGTCGCTACCAAGGAATGAATCTCCTCATTTAGATCGAGGATATTCTTTGAAGTCCGCAGTATGTGTGATAACATCCGAACAAGAATTCTTGAATTGTGCATACTACGTATATTCAGCACTTGACTATAGAACTGGAATTGGTATCTGTCCAATAGCTCCATCATGCTGACAAGCTCAATCAGAGCCTTAGGTTCTTTTTTCTTCATCAGTCTTTCATGAACATCCTGCCAGTAATATTGATCCTCAAGTAGTTTCACAAGATACGCTTGAACTGTTTCGAAATATGGCGTGGAGGGGTCAATTTCCTCAAGTTCCATCTCTGTGAAACTGATGGCAACTTTTTGAGAGAACATGTCAAGATATCGCTTGATTGAGGCTTGGTCTTGAGACAGGACAAGAGCAAGAAGAATTCCATAGATGCAAGAAGCACAATCAATAGTAATTTCACTAGGTCCCAAAGCATATAGTCTAATGGACTGCTGAAGCATTTCTGAGGTGATATCCTCATTATGAATCTGAATCTTATCTCCTTGAGATGAACAATATGTGTAGCCATTATATGTGTAGACTGATGAATAACACGTCTTACCATCCTTGGCTTCAAACTGCTTCATTAATTCTAATGTTGCATCTTGATTAAGAATATCAGCTGCGAAAATTGAGTGTTCGATATCACAAAGACTATCATCGTTTAGGCAAATCAGCTCACCTTCAAAGTCTTTGAAACACGGACAGAAGTTGTAAATTCTGACTTCTTCTTCCACAACTGTTACCTTCCAATGCTGTTAGTAGTGTTCCTTAAGAATATGAATTATGTTCGAATATATTCGAGGAGTTTTACTAGGAAGAAATTAGGTGCATTTGCTCAAGAAACTCTTTTCATCTCGTTTTTCTTAGAAATTTGCTACGGATATGAACCAAATGCAGGGAACACAGCGTGCCTTGGTAAAGGTATTAATCCTTGTACCTCTTGCAGTAATTTCCATACTCTTTGCTATTGGTCCAGGCGGAATTGTGTCATATACTCCTGAAACAAGAGTCAGTGTTCATTCACTAATGGCTTTTTGGATCTCCATTCCTGCAGCACTTGTATTACTTGCATATCAAAAACAAAAACTTCGTTCAAACATTTTGATGATTTCTGCATTTGTTTTTTCTATTGTGGTTCACACTGTACATGCAGCAGAGAATATGCTTATACTATCTGAACCATTTGTTGAGAGAGTATTGTCTGATACAGTAGCTGATTTGATAGAATTAGCTCTATTCAGCGTTTTAATTTCCGCAGCGATGTTTTGTTCGATTCGACAAGTATCTTCTGAAGAACAAAAACTCATTACGAGTCGAGTGATTCTGACAATTTTTCTTTTCATGCCTATATTGATCTACACAGCTGTGTGGTTTGGTATTCCCTATCTCACCCAGGGACAGATAGTATCTATGAGCTATGTTATTGGTATGATTGCAGTTGTCGGCTTTTTGATTTCTTCAATTTTGATTATACGAATCAGACATGATAGTCTTCCAGTAGATTCAGGTTATCTAGTTACTGCAATTATTCTTCTCGGTGTGGCTTCTATAGTATGCATGCTAAGTCTACCTGATCCTTCATTGAATTGGGAATTTGCAGAAACGCTGCAGATGGCTGCATTTCTTCTAATCTGCCTTTCTCTAGGAGTTTCATTTCTCAAGAAATCAGGCTATCGCCGACGAGCAGCTTATGGTTTTGTGATTGGTTTGATTTTGATGGCATATCTTCCGTTCTTACTTACAATCGTGTTTGAATCTTTAACACTCATTATCATCCTAGAACCTTTGAATTACTTAGCGTATTCTATCATCCATATTGGAGCTGCATCGCTTTCCGGCACAATGGCGATTCTGCTCTATATGTATCCGAAGAAAAAAACAGCATGGAATCATGTTCCATTGATTTTGATATTTAGTCTCTGGACAGTTGTTTCAGTTTTACTTGTCTTTATGTTTGCTGTGCCTTCGGTTACACTCCGAGGTGAACCTACAACTCCGGTTGTGGTTGGGAGTGCGATAACTCTGGCTTTACTTGTCGTTGCAATACGTTGGACAACATATCCTCGAGTTAGTAGAAATCCCTCACCAATGAATTATGCAATATACACATCTCTCTTCATAATTCTGGTTGTCCTTGCAGAAGTTGTGAATCAAGTTACATTGAATATGTATACCGAACTTGAATCCAGTCTATATGGAGCAAGTCTCATATTAGGAACTAACCTTGTAATCATGTTCACTTTCACGTACCTGATTTTCCTACTCTCAAAAGACTCACGTGGAATCCCACCAGTCGAAATGTATATTGTATTCTTCCTCGGTATGTGGATTCTTCCGAACATCCTGAAAAGTTACTATAGCACTTGGACAACTGGATGGTGGGTATCGGAGATTTTGTTGTTTGTCGGACTACTCGCGAGTCCTCCTCTATTGATTTGGTTGTATGTCAGAGCAATGAAGGATGTGCAGGCTTCCCATCATAGAGCCAGCCTCTACGCTGATCTATTGATGCACGATGTGTCGAACTATAATCAGATGGTAATGACAACTCTGGAACTCTTAGGGTCTGAGGAAACCTCTCATGAGCAACGGCAACGTCTTGCTGATGATGGTTGTCAAGTAATAACTTTATCAGAGCAGTTGATTTCGAATGTCCGTCTTCTAAGTGAATCAGATCGTCTAGAAACTTCTAAACTGGAACCGACTAATCTTGTGTCTACAATTGTGTCTGCTTTGGATTTGTTTACCCAACGAGTCGGTTCTGGCGAATTAGTTGTGGAATTCAAACCTGAACAAGCGCAAGCTTTTGTTATGGCCAATGATTTCCTAGTAGACATATTCCTGAATATACTTTACAGTGCCTTGGAGTGTCGTATACAAGGTGAAGCTGTTAAAATTAATCTCGAATCTGTTAAAGATTCGGGTGAAGACTTCTGGCAAGTCGATATCAAGGCTCCAGGAAGAAGCATTGATGATGTCTATGCCTACAGTAGTAGCACACTGGGTCTCACTGCAGCGAAACTTATGACTCAATCGTTGAATGGTCACTTCGGAATTGAGAGATATGAAAGGGTTGACATGTGTGAAGGTCGGTTATTCATAATTCGTTTGCGAATGATAAATTAGTTCAATTCCTCTGATATCCTATAAAATGTACCAGTTTGGCGGCAATTAACTTTCTTATTTGCTCACAAACTTTATTGCTCTGAAGCAAGGAGATGAACCACTAGGAGTCTTGGAAGCATTGGGAAAAACCTGTCTTGCACCTGAACATCATAAAAAGAGAATTGAAAAACTTCAGAATCAGCTGTATGACCTGGATATTGAAACTTTTCTTTTATTCAATTCAAAAAATATCTTCTACCTAACAGGTTTCTCATTCATTCCAACAGAAAGACCAATTATTCTTATTCTAAATAGAGGTGAGGTGAGCTTCTTTGTACCGTCCTTAGAGGTGGACCATGTAAGACACCAAGTTCCCTTTGTTTCCGATGTGTTCTCTTATTTTGAATATCCTGATGAAACTCATCCTATGAAACACTTGCAACGTGTTCTATTGATGGAAATCAAAACAAATCCTAGAAAAGTGGCTTCAGAAGCACCAGGGGCTCCAAGTCTTTGGGGATACAAAGGCCCTACCCTCGAAGAGATAACTGGTCTGAAGTTCATTCTTGTACCCGACATCGTAATGGACATGCGAGTTATCAAGGAGCCTGAAGAGATTGAACTCATGAAAGAGTCATCTAAATGGGCCGATAGGGCTCATAAGTATCTCCAAAAATTTACTGAGATAGGAGCAAACGAGATAGACGTGACAATCAAAGCCAGTACACAGGGGTCTCAAGACATGGTTTCTGAGCTTGGCGATGACTATCGGCCAACTGGTTTCTCAGTGTTCCCAGCCATCGCACTCTATCGGGGTCAGATTGGTCCTAATTCTTATTTCCCACATGCGCTATCAAGAGGTCTTATTTTCAATAAGGGAGACACTCTTGTCACAGGAGCTTCGTCTGATGTCTATGGAATGCATTCAGAGCTTGAACGTACGATGTTCATGGGAGAACCCAGCAAGAGACAAAAGAAGCTATTTGATGCAATGATGGCAGCTCAAGATGCAGCATTGAATGCCGCAGGTCCCGGAGTTTATTGTTCCGATGTTGACAAAGCTGCTCGTCAGGCTTTCAAGGATAAGGGTGTGATTCAACTAGTTCGTCATCACACGGGTCATGCTCTAGGCATGGAGGGTCATGAGCGTCCATTCCTTGATTTGGGATCAGAAGAAATTCTCGAGCCTGGAATGATCTTCTCATGTGAACCTGGAATTTATGAGAAGGGACTTGGTGGATTCAGGCACAGCGACACTTTTGTTGTTACTAATGATGGTATAGATGTGCTCACTAAATATCCTCGCGAATTGGAGAGCCTCCTTATAGAGTAATTCATTTCAGTATGAAAACTTGTGGTGATACTTTGATTATCTCACTGTTTGGCATAGGATTTCTACAATTCCGATTTGGCTAAGTATTCTCTGTGTGTTATATCACCGAATATCCAGAGAAGCCACAATGATGAAATCTAAGGTTGACCATTGAATTCTTATAAAAGTGTAATCAATGTGTTCCGATTAAAATGAATGATATTGATAAAATGGAAACTTTCTTTGAATCACCAATTTCATTTTCATACTTGAAGAGATTCAATCTCTATGCAGGAGTTCTCCATTTACTTACTGGAATTTTGATGCTATTCCTAGGATTAACCCTAGAATGGTCACAGGATGTTTACACTATCTACTTGGACTTTGAAGTCATCAGTTTTGATCCGTTCGAATTTCTTGTGCAACCAACACCCGTCGTTCTGTTCACATTAACAAATATCGGTGTGATTCTTGCATCATTTCCCTTGATGTCTGCACTTGCTCATTTCCTAATAGCCTACCCCCTAAATGACAAGTATGTTGATAATCTCAAGAAAGGGATGAATCCTTACAGATGGTATGAATACTCGGTATCAAGCTCGGTCATGATTTTTCTAATTACATTTCTACTAGGAATTTGGGATATTTGGTCGTTAGTAATGATTGTGGTATTGAATGCCATGATGATTATGTTTGGTTACCTCATGGAAAAGCTCAATCAGTACACAGAAAAGACAAACTGGAGCCCATTCATACTTGGATGTATCTCTGGTTTTACACCCTGGTTAGTACTGTTCGGTTACTTCAATGCAGCAATTAGCTTGGCAGAAACTCAACCACCAACCTTTGTCTACATTATCATCTTCATGTACTTCTTCCTATTCAACATCTTTGCTTTGAACATGCTTCTCCAATACAAGAAAGTCAGTAAGTGGAAGGACTACCTCTATGGAGAAAGAATGTATATTGTATTGAGCCTGGTTGCTAAGACCCTGCTTGCATGGATTGTCTTTGCAGGTATATTTGCTCCATTCTAAAGAAGTTACACAAGGAGAGAATAATGTAGAACAAAGCTCTACATCATTCTCTCAGTTCTTTACTCAACTAAAAAGATGTTCGGGTATTCTCTTGAATAATTTAACTTACTAAATATCTAGGGTGTGTTTTGTCTAGCCGAATTCGATTCTCGACTAATATATCACTATGACTTTTGGATGGTATTCGGATATTTCCATGATGATGTATCCTCTTCTTCGCTTAGAATCAAACAGGTCAACATTCATTGACTAGCTAGTCAAGGAACGTAGGATTATATCTCTCCGTTACATGCTTTATATGACCAAGAATGACCTCGGATGAAGTGTTTGAAGCAATATCTCACCCAATGAGAATTGCCATACTGAAGGAACTTGCAAAAAAACCTACACGTTTTGGAGATCTAAAACGAAAACTGCGAATTAAGAGTAGTGGTCTTTTGGACTTTCATCTAAAGAAAATGGTCACTGTTGTGACAACTGACAAAGATGGATTGTATACCTTGAATGATAGAGGATTTGCAGCCCTTCGTGCAATTTATGTTGTTTCGAACTATGGATGGCAAAGAAGAGCGTGGTTCATCAACTTGGCTACAATCATCTTCCTCAATGTCTACATGTTCTTCTCAATTCCTGAATTCTTTGTTTTCACCGCAATACCAACTATAGGGTGGTTAATTTTCTATAGCTATTGGATATTCGTAAAACGGAGAATACGCCTGAGAAACAATAGCATTGACCCTGAAGACTTGGAGGTGTCCTAATTATGATATCTTGCAATTCTTTGGGTTTCTTAGCGATTACGCTGTTAAGAAACCTTATATGTTTGCAAAGTACTTTGTATCGCAAAGCACTTTGCAATATGATGGAAATGAATGCACAAAAATTGGTAGAAGAAATCAAAGAGCTGGAGGTTTCCCGAGATTGATATTTAGCGTAGTTGTTAAAGGTTATATTTACTCAAAAGAAAAATTCACATCCCAGAATCTCTTCATCCAATTCAGGGAGTTTGAAATGTAATGTCTGCTGTAAGTATTGAAAACCTAGTGAAATCTTTTGGAGAATTGGTTGCAGTCAATGACCTCAACCTAGATGTCCGAGAGGGTGAAATCTATGCCCTCCTAGGACCAAATGGAGCTGGTAAAACAACAACCCTCAAAATGCTCATGGGTCTTTTGGATCCAGACAGCGGTAGAGCATGTGTTTTTGGTGTTAATTCAAAGGAAGACCCTGTTCAAGTGAAGAACTTAGTTGGGTATGTACCAGAGGAGCAGCAGCTCTATGATTCACTCACTCCCCGCGAACTCTTTGACTTTATAGCATCTATACGAAAACTGCCTCAAGAGAAGGTTAACAAAAGAATTCGTGAGTTCGTGAAGGCTTTGGACTTTGAGCAGTACTATGACAACATGATTGTTACTCTTAGCCAAGGTAATAAACAGAAAACAATGCTTATCGCAGCGCTCCTTCACAGACCAAAGCTGCTGATTTTGGATGAACCTTTCTCAAGCCTTGATGTGCGATCTGCAAAGATTATGAAAGATATAGTCAAGATACACACTGAAAATGGCGGGTCGGTGTTATTGAGTACTCATGTAATGGAAGTCGCTGAAGGTCTCTGCGATCGAGTTGGTATCATTGATGAAGGAGTCTTGGTCGCGGAAGGAACTCTGGATGAGCTTCGGAGTCAATCTCAAAAAGAAGAAGCAACTCTAGAAGCCATCTTCCTCAAATTGACACAACAAGAGGAAGAGGTTGCTGAGGGAGTTTCTGTTCTAAGGGAGGCTCTCACTAATTGAAGCTCTCTGAGAGCTGGGAACTTGCTGGAACAATCTCTCAAGAAGTGCGATTCCGAGCATTCCTTGATGCAAACCCATCTAATATGTCCCGTGTAAAAGAAGAACCTGAAAAGATATCTCGAGCACTCAAGTCTCAAAGTAGGTTCAGTATAATCTTCTCAATACTTATTTTGGGTGTAATTGCGTTATTGGCTCTGGCTGGTGCAGGCTATGATACTGCTCTTGGGAGTCCTGATGCCCGATTGGCAGTTGGCTTTGCACTTTACCTCACTCTCAGTTTTGTCGTAATATTTTTCCTCAACCTGACAACCACAACCGGACTCTTTTCATCCGGCGCAATGCGTCTGCCTTCAACCCTTCCTCTCACAAGGACAGAGCTGGAACAACTTAATTTCATGACATTCGTTCGGGTATTCATCGCTCCTGTCGCACTATCTTTGATAGTATTTCCTGTCGGATGCCTGATTGTATTTGGACCTCTTGTCGCACTAATAGCGTTCCTTGCATGTGGATGCACAGCATTCATCGCCATTGGAGCTCTTGTAAAAGTTTCAAAGTGGTTTCATAAGAAGACTCACCAAACAGACGAATCCAGACTATCATCTGTAGTGAGAATTATGGCCTCATTGGGTGTTGTCCTGGGAATGATTAGTGTATACAGTCTGGGAAGTTATATGCCTGATCTGATCAGATTCGTCATTGGTTTATCTAATAGCTTTGGTCCTGGGGTATATACTGTTCTCGCAATATTATTTCCCTTCTCATATGGATACCTAGCAGCCGCGACAGCTTATGGATCCTTGATTCCATTTGAAACTATTCTCGCATCAGTTGTTGGTACTACGTTGTATTCATTGCTTGCTATTATAGCCTATAGGCGCAGTGGACAGTCACTCAGAGCGGTCACACTTGGTGGAATGTCTACAAGTAAGCAGGGACTACTACGAGAAGTAATGGTTGATGTTGCCAGCCCACTTCGAGCAATGATTCGGAAGGATCTGAAGTTAGCAACAAGAAATATCGGTTCAGCCTTCCTCTTTGTAATTCCAATTTTTCTCGTAGTTGTGCTATTTCCTATGCTCCAACATTGGAAAGATGACTTAGGATTCCTCAGAAGTATGAGCGCGCTTACTGCTGTTGAATATGCAAACCTTTTCGGTGGAATTTCTCTGGTGTCAGTTCTGATGTTTGATACCCAAGGAGCTTCAATTCATGAGGGTCTCCCCGTGAGTTCCAAACTCGTCTTGAGAACTAAGACAGCGATTATGATTGTACCATATATCTTGAGTATGATCGCCATGGATATTGCTATTTTTCTCAATGCACCTATCTCCCCCTTAATACTCCTGATGCCCATAGTTCAGATGCCTTGCGGATATGCTATAGGAATGGTAGTTGGGGGTACTGTTTTCAAGAAGCGGGGCGATGGTAGAGCTGTTGCGATAAATGTCACTTCTGATCAAGCGATGGGATTCTTTTCTGCATTTATCGGGGCGATTGTTGGAATTGTTCCACTCATAGGGTACGGTCTTGCGATGATATTGACTGGTTCTCACATTATTAGTTTAGTATGCCAAGGGTCCCTAGTTCTACTATCTGTCTTTGGGGCTTGGAAATTCATTCCCAGACTTCTGAAGGATTGAGTTATCAATCAAACTGTGTTCTCTACACAACCCATCAAACCTTACATGTCTTTTTTTTGCAACAAGATGAGGAAAAACATCCTTCTACTACTTGGAAGTATTGGAATTGTCAGAGCTTGAAACAGAAAGTAAAGGTGGTTCATTTCTACAGAGAGTTCGCAAGATTCTGATTGAACCTTCTAAAGCTGTGACATCTGATGTTATACGTGAAAAAGCCAGAATCTTATCTTTTGCATTATTATTGCTAGTATTCATCCTCCCTACCATTCAAATTTTACTTGGCATTTTGATAGAGAACATTACATTGGTCTTTTATGCGACTTTTCTTTTTACTACTCTCTACGTTATTAGTCGAACGAAGTATGTTGTGTTTGCAGGAATTCTTATGACATTGAGTCTAGCAATGATGCCCTTTCTGTTTCTGTTACAGGAATTCAATCAGGTTCCTGTGAGAGTTGCTTTGAATCTCATTATCTGGCCAGTAATTGCAGCTCTATTTGGTAGTCAATGGCTTACATCTCGTTTTGAGGCGTTGCTTATAACCGGTGAAACATTCGGTCTCTTGATTTACTGTGACTCGCATCCTGCCATTGGGCTTGCCTTGGCATTGGAACCCATTATAGATCAAGCTGCACTCTCCCTAGTTGTACTATTCTTTTCATGGACATTGAATTATTATATCGCTGAACTGGAAGAGCACAAGCAATTTCTCGAACAGCGTCAACGAGAACTTGAGGTCTATACCTCGGTACTAACTCATGATCTTGGGAACGATATGCAAATTGTCAAGGGACACATAGAACTTCTTAACGAAACCATGAATATACCAGTGAACATGGAATCCTATCTTTCAACATCCCTCGCAGTAAGTGAAAGAATGTCGAGGGTTATCAAATTATTCTCAGTTGTTGGGAGAACGAGCGAATACGATTTTCTTGACACTCTGCAGACAATGGCGAAGAACGCAAAAAAAGATAGAGGGGGTGCTAATGTTCGTTTAATGTTTGAACCTGATATTCGATCCACAGAAATTCGTCCAGGAATTCTGTTACCCCTAGTGTTGGAGAATTTACTTAGGAACACAGCTGATTATGCTGGTGATGATGCGGTTGTCACAATTCGTTTAGGATTGGTTGAGAAAGTTCTACACATCACATATCGTGATAATGGACCGGGGATTGCAGACCATATCAAACCTCGAATCTTCCAGAAAGGCGTCACTACAAAAGGAGAAGGAAAAGGCTTGGGTCTTTATCTCGCAAAAAGAATTGTTGAATCCTATGGTGGTACCATCGAGCTTATGGATACAAAACTCGGAACTGGAGCTGCATTTCTCATCTCAGTGCCTGTTCTCTGAGATTCCTTGAAAATCGATTCACATATATGTAAGTAGAATTCAACTATGTAGAAATCTACTTAGTTGTGTCTTTAATGAGCAAACAGATCAAGTTATTCCTTCCCACACCTAAGAAGCTCACACCTATTCAGCTACTTATTATGATTCAACTACTTGGCAACTCAAAATATGGTTATGAGATTATCAGATGTCTACGAGAAGGTTTCAAGGGTCTGTGGGAACCAAAAACTGGAACAGTTTATCCTGCTCTGAATGCCCTTCAAACAAAGGGACACATTACGAAGAGTTTGATTAATGAGAAGACCCATTATAGTCTTACAGAAAAAGGTAGAGAAATCATACAGGAGATGAGTGACTATGTTGCTGAATATCTCTTGTTCAACTCAAGATTTATTGAATCCACCGTAGATAGCATGCCTCCTTCTTTCACTCAAGAGGTTTTCAGTAAAATCCACGATTCGGGCATTGATGAGATTCTTCCTGAGGCTACGATTCTTGAGGCTATTAGGCAACTCCCCAACAAGAATCTTAAGAGAGCTTTTCTTGAGCTTCGAAATGACATGCTCCATCGAAAAATCAAACTCGTGAAGAATCAAATGAAGGAATTGGACTCATGAGGTGATTGCTTGAAAGAATTTGATGTTGTCATAGTAGGTGCTGGCCCCGGTGGTTCACTTGCAGCAAAAAAGGCTGCAGAGAAAGGTTTCAAGACCATATTTTTTGAACATGGTCGAAAACCAGGAGAGAAGAATTCATCTGGTTCGGGTCTAGGACCACGTTTGTGGCGTGAATTTGATTTCATGAGAGAGCTTAGTCCAGACAAATCGTGAAGACAATGAAGTATGAACTGAACCCGATTGGTTATGTTGAGAAGAAAGAAGGAGAACCTGTCTTTCTCTCTATTGAACCCAAGTATTGGGATGCAACAATTAGAATAGAGGAATTCTCTCATCTGCATGTCATTTGGTGGGCAGATGATCTTGACAATCCTGAGAGTAGAAGTCACTTGAAAGATGTTCCACCGGTTGAAGATGCAGAGCTGTCTGGAGTCTTTGCGAGTCGATCTCCAGCTAGACCAAACGTGCTTTGCCTTTCAATTGTTAAATTAGAGCAGGTGGATATTGAATCAAAGAAACTGATTGTAGATCAAATATCTGCGAATGATGGCACTCCAATCCTAGACATCAAACCATATATGCCATCATCAGACCGGGTTGATAATGCTCGCGTTCCAGACTGGTTCAAGAATCTGAAGAAACGCTATACTAAGTGATGAAATCAAGTAAACTCATTTGGAGATACTCTACTCTCAGCTTCTAGTGCGGTTTCAGCCATTCTATCAATTCTTGCTTCTAGATTATTCAAAACTTGGCATGTTCCAGATTGCAGGATTTCCTCTACTGTTTGTCCCATAGATTCATCAATCATAAGATACTGGTTTAGATATCCTGTTTCACGGAGCTCAATGAGTTCGTTTACACCTCTCTCAATTCGTGCTGCAAGCTCCCAATAGGGTTTTGTTGCTTTTCGAGGCATACCAAGATGCATTTCCATTCGAAAGATGATATCAAGTATGACTCCAAGAACAAGATTGTTTGATTCATACTCTAATGGAATCTTGTGCCTCACTGAACGGTCTCTTACACCAACTTGATTGCATATATGACGACCCATGACCATTACATTTACTGGAAGCCTTTTCCAGATTGGTTGTCCGTATGCATTATTGTTTTCGTATATTCTCTGGATTGTTTCATAATTGTCTGGATAGCGTTTGTTTACTACCCGCATGAAGAAATCTTTCTGGCGTCCTGGTTTCAGAGTCATACCCCCAAATTGAATGAACTCTCCATTAGCCTTCCTAGTTTCAGAAGCCAGTTGGGTCATATTCTCGATATTATCCCCAATTGTAGGAATAATGGGAGTTGCCATCACTCCACCAAATAGTCCTGCCTTTCGAATTTCCTTGAGTGCAGCGAATCTGTCTGATGATGAAGCTGCATTAGGTTCGAATACTTTCTGAATTTCATCGTCTGCACAAGTAATGGTGAACGCAATATTTGCGAAGGCGCATTCATTAATCTCTTTGAGGAGATCCATGTATTCCAACACCAAATCTGATTTTGTCAAAATAAAGACAGGCATCTCGAAATCCAAAAGAGTTTCAAGAATTCTATAGGTCACCTTATGTTCTTTTTCAGCTTGTTGAAATCCATCACTTACTCCGCCACATGCTCCAATCACGATTCTCCTGGGAACTTTCTCGGCGATTCTTTTCGCATCCTCGGCATCCAGAAAAGACCAAAGAGTTTCTGTTTCGAGTTCACTTTTTGATGTATATCCAAGCTTTTTTAGTTCCTTTCGAAGAATCTCTGCGGCATTTTTCTTTATTCTTATGTGGGAGTAGAAATTATCAACATGGTAATATTCTGAGTGACCATCGCAGTAGACACACCCATGTTCGCATCCACGATATGCATTCAGGCTTCTGTTCATGTGAAACCAACTGTCTGCAACATGTGGTTTCGAGAGCAGTGATTTTGCCTTGACGCATTCATATCTCATTTTTGACAACACTTATTCAGTAAATCTATCTATTTCTGTTTCATTCATCTTAAAAATCGAATTGAAGACTCGCCCCATTTGTTTATGTATAACTTTGTGAAAGCTATTAGATACAGGTGCGGTTTGTGACAGACGAAAAAAGCAATGCATCATGGCTACATCGAGTGATGGAAGTAGTCCGTGATGGATTGGTAGTCATTCAGGATGAAGATATCATTCTGACAAACAGTGCCTTTACAGATATGCTTGGATACGAAAAAGGTGCATTGCAGCATACAGATTTTGAAGATATAGTCGATAAAAAATCTCGAAATCGTGACAAAGATATGATTGAAGCCCTGATTTTTGGGGAGAACCCCAGTCGATTCATTACCCGACTCGCAGCACAGGATGGGAACGTTCTACATGTTGAGATAACACCAATTGAAATCGAGCTTGCAGGCAAGCCAGCAGTTATAGCCACCGTTAGGAACATCACATCTCAGATGGAACTTGAAGCAGCGGTTTCAGAATTAGAGAATCGTTTTGCAACTTTGTATGACATGTCTCCCGTGGCATATTTCACACTGAATAGAAATGGTATAATAGAGCAGGTAAATGAAGCTGCTGAAGAATTACTCGGATGTGAAGCAGATAGCCTGATTGGTAAATCTCTCTCTGAGTATCTCCCTGAACCTGAGCCTGCATATGATCCTGGAGCGGACATCGTCAAAGAGGTCTTGCGGGGTAATCCAGTAACAGGATTAGAGATTCAGATGAAACGGGGTGATGAGAAACTAATCTGGGTCAACATCTCATCTCGAGCGCTGATATCTGGTACCGAAAGACCTGACGAGATTGGAATCACAGCCTTCGATATTACAAAGCGTCGGAACTTTGAGGAACGTCTTCGTGATGAGAGTGAAAGGGCGAATCTGTACATGGAAGTCATGAGTAGCGATCTGAACATGACCAATCAGAATGTACTCTTTGCTATGGAAGATCTGAGTATCTCTCTTGATCTACCTGAGCGTCTTCAAGGAGTTCTCAGTGAAACGTCATGGAGTGTTCGAAAAGCTGGGCGTATGATTGCGAATATGGGTGTCTTGATCTCACTAGATCAAAATCCACCAGATAAGGTTCTCACTCGTCTGCAACCCCATTTCAATAAGGCTGTTCGTGAGGCCACTCGCGACTTTGCTTGGAAAACTCTAGAGGTGAAATCAAATATCCGGGATCAATCTTTTGATGTAGTGGGTCATGCATTTTTGTGGTATGTTTTCTTCAACATCATCCACTATTCAGCAAGCGCTGACCCGAGCCCGACTGTAAAGATTGACATCAGGGCCAAACTGACTGAAGATGGTGATATGATCCGCATTGAATTTCATGATAGAGCTCCTGCGATTCCAGATGAGTTGAAGGACCAGATATTTCGGAGAGCTGGAAGTCCTGAAGAGCAATTTGCTGGGAAAGGACTTGGACTAACTGTAGTGGATCGTTACATTGAAGACCTTGGAGGTCGGGTGTGGGTCGAGAATAGAGTCAAATCTGATCCATCAAAAGGGAGTAAGTTCATCATACTCATTCCCACCTGGAAGGAACAATTGAAAATTCCAAATATTATCTTCTACAAATCAGATCACTGTGTCTTTTGCGGACCAGTGTATAACTCTCTAACGATGATCCTTAAAGAGCTTGGAATCGGTGCGTCAGCTATAGAGCTCATCAATGTGGATGATCCAGATTCTACTGTTAGGGAGGAAGATTTGCCTGCACTTCCTACTATTTATCTAGGAAAGGAAAGACTGGCTGGATTCGTTGCTGATGATGATCTTAGAGTAGCAATTTCGACAATGTTACTTACTTCTGGATGAATCTCAATTTTGAGATTTGTTGATCTATCCTGCTCCTTCGATATAATACTTGAGTAAATCATTCATGAAATCCGATGTCTTTTTGATAATCAACATAGGATCATCAACAATAAACGTGAAACGATATGTGACAGCTGCAGTTGGTTTTGCCCAGACCTGATAAGTTGGTCGTATCAAAAACACCTTTTCATAACTTTTGCATACCTCATCAAATTGTTGTTGCATCTTTTTCTGATCGTAACTCATGTGAATATTCATGTCGAACGTATATCTGTAGGCATCAGCATCGCTAGCCATATCTCGTAATCTGTTGATAGCATTATCAATCGACCTGATGTAAGATTTTCTTCCCACTTCTTGCTTTACACTCTGAATCTGTTCTTCCTTGTCTATCAATAGATCTGAAACAGCGACTCGGAAATTGGTTACTTCACTACTAACTACCTTGTTGTTAGGTAGGAGTTGCTTGGTTTCATCCCCAAGAAGTATTCTAGTGTAGTTTAATGTAATTTCACGAACAATTCCCTCAACCGCTCCTACTCTTACATAGTCTCCAACTCTAAATGGTCTCGCAGCCAAAACATACAATCCACTCACAATATTCCCAAGAGCTTGGGAGAAAGCAAGACCAAGCGCTGTACCAAAGATAGCAGTAAGAGAAAGAATCGTTGCAAGACTTGTTTCAAATGCACTAATGGTTATCATCAATGCAGATACGAAGAAAACCAATCTTAGTATTAGAACTATTCCTGTGGATGCTTCAATCCCCATTCCAATTGACCGTAAAGACCTTCTAAGTATACGGGTAATAATTAGATATGCTACCATAAGCAGTACTAGAGATATTAACAAAACTACATAGGGGAAAAGCTGACCAAGGTAGAATTGGAAGTATCCAAATGGATCAGTAAAGAATTCTGGTGGAGTTGTGGTTTGCATAGTAGTTCAAGAGCGGGGAGATAGTTTCTAGTATATGAATGATACCACATGTCAATTGGTGCATTTGCTTATATGTATCAATTCTTAATGGGGGGATTTCTTAATAATCACATGTTGGAGATGAGCGAGGAAAAGATAGAGCCAGTTTCATGGAGAAGTACACTTCTAAAAACTATAATTATACTCTTTCTACCACTTGCTGTCTATGTTGATACAGGAGGTCCTTTCTTACTTGCTAATTTTAGAATTCGAACCTGGGTCTCAATACTGTTTTTCACAGAACCATTCAATTTCATAGTATTTGCTCCACCGATTGCTCTCCTGATTGCAGTCTTCCTGATGCTACCGGGTATCTATTTCGATCGGAAAATCCAATCGCTACCAATCTCATCCTCAATCCGTAGAATGGTGATTTTTTCAGCAACTACTTCTTGGTTGCTCTCTTATGGATTCACTCTTCTCTATTCCTTTAATCCTGACTTCATGGTTGATGTAAATCCAGCTATATTTTCAATCCCAACTTTTTCAATTCCAATCTTTATTATCTGGCCAATACTCAAACGTGAATTCGTTACTAGAATCACTTCAGTTAGACTCCATGAATGCACCTATGCATACTTAGCTAGAAACATGAGGCAGCGATTCGGTAGAGGAAGGTTCTTGCCCGTACTCATCTGGATTGGACTTCTCTTTTCCCCAATAATGTATTTCAATTCCTGGGGGGATATTTTATTCATCTCAATTTTCTATAATGCACTGTTAAATATTGGAGGGGGTTTCATTCCAATTGAAATTCTGGTATTCCACACATTTTCCTTCTATCTAAACCCTCTCTATGGTCTACCATATGTAATGTTAGTTTTCTCTCTTCGATATTTATTTGTTCGAGATATATATCGATTCAATGATGGAATAATTTTGAAATCAAGACTTATTTCATCTGGATTAGTGGCAGAGATAGTACCTGCCACATTATTGACTTTCCTAGGATTAGCATTGAGTGGATTTCCTCAAATTATCTTTCCGACTCCCTTCTTTCCTCTATTAGGATATCTCTATATCAAGAAAAGCAAACCATCAACATTGAGGGAAGTAATCTGGGAAGTCGAAGAACATCAAATGTGGTTCGAAGCTGAATCTCCAACTCTATCTCCTATCAAACAATCCATAGATCATTATATCAAAGTTCCACTCTCGTACATGTTTATATCAAAAATTCGTAGGCTGAGAAAACAATAACACTTCATTTGGCATCAAAAACCAATGTCTTTATGACTACTGGAACAACAACATCCTCAATGATGGGTTCACCGATATCGAGAAAGTCGCCCTCTTTTACATGAATTTCATCTATTGAGAGAATTTCATTAGTAACTCCGGTTTCACGTTTCATAACATTGCCAACACTGTTGCCAATATCTGCATCAAAACACATGAAGATGGGTGATTGATTTTTGATCGTATTAGGAAGTGCTTGAACTACTACAATTGCAAATTGCTTGAGATTCTCGTATGATGGCCGTACAGAATCATTGAATGTCAGTATAAGTGGGTCTACTCCTTCCTGCAAGTCAAATTTTGATATTGCTAGTTCTATAGATTTCTGAACATCTTTAGATGATGCTTCTCTCGATTTTATGTATGGAACAACTACTGGAAGGTTTCTTAGGGGATATTTTAGACCCGCTGAGAGGAAAGTTGTTGAGCCACTGACTTGAAGACTGAAGTTACCTGCTCCAATGACTGTGGCTCGAATTCTGTGGTCAGGTTTACCTATAGGTAGTTTGAGAGTAACAGACTTCTCTCTTACAGAATCAGCAAGAAATACTCCTAAGTCGTTGAAATGCCTTTCCTCCACTTTATAGATGTACTCCGCTACTCCTCCCGAGAATGTTAAGCAATCAACATTTTCGTCAACCTCTAGTGGTTTTGCCATCATGAGCATCGATGTTATTCTGGAACTCTGTTTTCCTTGAATGCATTCTATTAGTGCTCCTGCAAGAGCGTTAGCTAACATCTTGCTATGAACATCATCAAGTGTTTGTCCAAGTTCGAGTTCAATTCCAAGGAGTTCTCCAAGTTTCTTTCCTGTTTCTTCTAATCGAATTATCGTACCACTATCGTCAGAAGCGACCAGACGTCCCCCCACATTTATTGCTGTCGTAGCTATGACTCGCCCCTCTTTACAGATTGCAATATTTGAGGAACCTCCGCCTATGTCTACGTTCATGATAGTTTCGCCTGTATCCGCAGATCTTGCCACTGCTCCAGATCCATAGGCTGAAAGAACAGATTCAAAATTGGGTCCTGCTGTAGCAGCTACAAACTTACCTGCCTCACCTGCAAGTGCGCTGACTATCCATTCGGCATTCTCTTTCTTTGCAGTTTCACCGGTAATTATTACAGCTCCAGTGTCAATGTCGGTTATCCTAAGTCCTGCATTTCGATAATCATTTAGTAATAGGTTTCTCAGTGCATCAAAATCGACATTTCGAGAGTCTTTGAAAGGTGTGAGGTGAATCGGACCTGAATGGAGTATTTTCCTCTCTTTAATCTCGAACTTTTCAGTCTTTGATTGCTCGTCTTTCTCTAAAACAATTTTACTGAACACAACATGAGATGTTGATGAACCAATATCGATACCAACACTGGTGAGTTCCTTTCGCTTTGTTTTGACAATCATCGTTGTGTTCACCGTGCGACACTCGAGCGCATTGATGTTTGCCTTTTAGGTTGACGGTAACGCGCAATTCATATCCCCTTTTTCACAATCCAGAGTTGGAGAGAAATATGGATACCCTCAAAGCAATCCGTGAAAGAAGAAGCATTAGAAAGTATCACCCCGACTCAGTAGATGAGGAATCATTGCAGATTATTCTTCAAGCAGGTCGATGGGCACCATCAGCATCAAATAAGCAACCTTGGCATTTCATAGTGATTAAGGATACTGAAACGCGTGAAAAGCTTGCAGATATTCACACCTACGGTCGTTTCATGAGAGAGTCTCCAGTCGTTATTGTTGTACTTGGAGACCCCGAGAAACACCCTCGCTATCATATCGCAGATCCTCATCAAGCTACTCAAAATATGTTGTTAGCAGCTCATTCCCAAGGATTGGGAACATGCTGGATGGGAGTTCGTGATACTGATTTAGAACCACAATTCCGTGAAGTCCTTGACATTCCTGATAGATTGCGCGTCATCTGTTCGATCTCCCTGGGTCATGCAAACCAAGAACGTCAAAGCACAAGATTTCCATTGGAAGAAATTGTATCATGGGAAAAGTATGGCTCTAAGAAATGATGTGCGGAATATCCGATGAAAGGTGAAAATGATTTAGGGTTACTCATTAGAAACATGAAACCAAGGCAAGTTCCTGGTGAGTATGTATTTTGTTCAATAGATGATGAAGATATAATTCTCATTGAAACTCCACTTCTAATCTTTAGAGAAGATGAAGGTCTGACGGTTGTGATAACTCGTGCAGCAGCTGAGTCCCTGAAATTCAAATTTGAATCAACCTGGGGATTGATTACCTTGACTATACACTCAGATCTGACAGCTGTAGGTTTCCTTGCAAGAATATCTCAATATCTAGCTCAAGCAGGAGTGAGTGTCAACTTTGTTTCCGCGTATTATCATGACCATCTCTTTGTTCCATATACTGAGGTCAAAAGAACGCTTAAACTCCTAAAAGATCTCTCTAATGAGTCATCAGATTGAGATTATAACTTCCTTCGCTTTCTTACCACTCATAAACTCAATATCGATTCTACCAATGTTGACGCGTTTGACAGACTTTTCATTCACTTGTTCCTCAATCACTTTTTCAGGGTTGGTTTCAAGTTGATGAATCATAACCTTGAGCGCATGTTCCTTTTCATCTAAATCCTGAATGAAAGAAACTCTCCCCTTGAATTGAGTGGTTGCATAGAGATGGTCACATGAACTATCTGCATATCCATGATTCTGTAGCGCTTGTCCCCAGACTAGATTGTTTTTACTCAGGATGTCTACTTTCTTTCCTTCTTGCGCACAATGAAAATAGATACAATTCTTCTCTCTATCAAAACCATGACTTAATGTTGCAAGATATGGTTCGTCGTTAATACTCATAGCAACTGTGATGAATTTGGCCGACATGATAATGGATAACATCTCGTCCTCATCCTTGATCTCTTTCTCTCTCCTTCGAATTCCTCTCATGCATTTTTCCTCGTGGAACCTAGCGTTAAGGATTTCGAGTCTTTTTCAAGGCAATGCTTTTCTGCTCTGTTTTTTTCTTTCAAATTATGGTGGAACTAGATGACATCCGTGATGCGCATCAGCGAATACGTGACAGAATAGTTAGAACTCCAGTCATGACATCAACAACTCTAGATAGAATATCAGGATGTCAGGTATATTTGAAATGTGAGAACTTCCAAAGAGCAGGTGCATTCAAATTCAGAGGAGCACTCAATACAGTTTCTCAACTTTCACAGGCTGAACGTGAACGTGGAGTCATCGCACACTCCTCTGGGAATCACGCACAAGCCCTATCTCTTGCAGCGTCAATGGAAGGAGTGAAGGCTACTATTGTTATGCCCAAAAATTCCCCCCAAGTCAAGATCAACGCTACAAGGGGATATGGAGCTGAGATTGTATTCTGTGATAATTCAGCTGAAGCAAGAGTAAGAGTAGCAAATGAACTTGTAGTGCAACACAACTATACTCTTGTACATCCTTTTGATGATGAACGAATTATTGCGGGAGCAGGAACTTCTGCTCTAGAATTAGTAGATGAAGTTGAATGTGTTGATTATGCGTTTGCTCCAGTTGGAGGAGGGGGTCTTATCAGCGGCACATCCATTGTAATAAAGGGTCTTTGTCCTTCATCTACTGTGATCGCCGTTGAACCTGAAATGGCGGATGATGCTTATCGATCATTTAAAGCTGGATACATATTCCCGAGCGAATATCCTGATACTATTGCTGATGGTCTGAGAACTCAGCTTAGTGAGCTAACATTCGAGATAATTCAGAAGAACGTTGACGAGATCATTACAGTTACTGAACAGGAAATAGTCAATGCAATGCGTTTCTTATGGGAGAGAATGAAATTGGTTGTCGAACCTTCTGGAGCAGTTTCACTAGCGGGTTTTCTCAAACTAAAGGATGAAATTTCTAACAAACGAATTGGCATTATTTTGAGTGGTGGTAATGTTGATTTGACAGATTTCTTTGGTAATTATGTTAAGTAAGTTAAACCCCATTGCTATCACGTATTTTGGGAATCCAAACCACGAATTCTACGCCTTGTTGTGGTTGACCACTGACGCGATCTCTTGTTTCTATGCGACCACCATATTTATCGCAAATCTGTTTTGCTTGATGCAGACCAACACCTCCATAACGACGTGACACATCAAAGATAGCACTCTTTAGAGAACGTGATATTCCGTGTCCATTGTCACCAATCGATATGTCATAACCTTCTCCGCTCTCGCTTAATTTAACCCAGACTTTTCTTTGAGTTCGGGGATTGTGTTCAATTGCATTCTCAATAAGGTTTTCAAGTAGTTGTTCAAGGAATTGGTCTGCTTCAACAATTGCATCAATTGGCATTAGACTGACCTCGAACTCAACATCTCTATGTTGTTCCTTCTGCGACTGAATAAGTGTGTTAATTGCTTGATTCAATTTTCTCGGTCGTAATGGCACAGACATTAGTGGTTCGGTCACTTTGACCTTAGATATCATACTCTGACATCTTTCAACTGATGAAACAATCTGACCTAGTAATCTTCGTGCTTCAGGCTCCTGTAATTTTGTTTCCATTACCATAGTACTACCAAGAATAATTTGCAGTTGGTTTCTAAAATCATGACTCATCAGATCGAGATATAGCATGGCTCGCTCTTTTTGAGTTTGGATGTGTTTCTCAGCATCGAGACGTTCTGTTACATTAATTGCTATAATTTGCATGGCTTGACTACCTTCAAATATTACTTTCCTTGCAAACGTCTCGAGATATTGCATATCTCCATCTTTTTGGAAAACACGAACAATCATGGGAATTACATTAGGCGGATCTCCTGACATTAATTCCTGTAGTCTAATCACCACTGCTTCCCAATCATCAGGATGTACGATTTTCTGTATTTCAGCTGGTGAGAATTCTAGAACTTCCTCCACTGTATGCTCCAAGAAATTAGCAAATGCTGGATTGATGAACTTTACATGTAGAGGTACAGCTTGAATTATCATAATTCCTTGAAAAGACTGATCAATTAAAGTACGGTATTTTTGCTCCGAATCTCTCAGAGCTTTTTCTGCCGCTCTTCGTTCTTCGATGTTCCTTGCGACTCCTAAGATTCCTCTTGGAGTTCCTTTATCATCACGAATGAATGTACGAGCAACCTCAACCCATACAGTTGAACCGTCTTTTCGTTTCAATTGAATAGACAGAGTAGGTGAATCTCCTCTGGTTTTCGTTTGATCAGAAACCTTCTCTAGTTCAAGTGCTTCTTTCACAGCATTAATAGCAGTCCAAACTGATTCTGGCGACATTAGTTCAATTAATGAAGAACCTTGCAGTTCATCTGCTGAATATCCTACATAGGCCTCAACAGATGGACTAACATATGTCAGATTCAATTCCATATCTGAAGTGAAAATAATGTCTGTGACATTTTCTGCCAGTAATTTATACCTGTGTTCACTATCTATAAGAGCTGCTTCAGTGAGCCTCTCCTCAGTTCTTTCTAGCATTTGACTAAGATACCCTTTAATTTCCCCACCGTTCTCAAGACCCAAAGGAGTAATCCATGCATCTACTATGATTGTACCTGATCGAGTTGTTTCATAGAATCTCTTCTCCTCAACTGTGTCAAAATTAAAAATAGCCTCATAATGCACTGCTTCTCCTCTGATGAGGCTGGCTTTGATATCATTCGGAACGTTAGGATCATCAAAAAGACTGAATCCGAGCAATTCCTCAATGTCAGAGATGCCTTCCAAATCTAATGCTGCTTGGTTAGCAGCAATTAGAATACCCTCTTTATCGAAAATCTCTATTGCCAATTGGGACTCATCAAAGATTCGGCGCAGCATTTCGGTGTTTTCCTCAAGGGCAATACGAGATTCTTTGAGTTCTGTGATGTCTGTGATAACAGCGAAAGAACCTCGATGAACTCCAGATTCATCTATCATTGGAGCTCCTGAAACTATTGTTGGCAACTGTTCGCCTCTGCTTGTAGTCCACTCGAGTTCATATTGAGTTGCTTTTCCCTCAGTTCTCTTTCTAATATTCTCTCGAACGATCTTCTTGTTACGTTCGTTAACAAAATTAGTAAGAGGTTTCCCCATCATCTGCAGAGGTAGATATTCAAGCATTTGGGCGAATTTTGAATTAACATAAGTGAAAATACCTTTATCATCGATGATACCCAATCCATCATTCATTGACTCAACTATTGCTCTGTATCTGAAGGCTTCTTCTTCTTGACTCAATTCAAACTGGGAATTGTCTTGAGATTCTTTCTCCATCAGAATATCCACTCTGGAGCAATTTACATGTAGTTCATTTTGAATTCTGAAATTCCATATAGAATTCTCTAGGATGTACCAATACCTTCGGATATCTCTCTGAGAGTCAGCAATCTTTTCAATGATATAGATAGGTTCGGTAATTGCTAATTGTTATTTCTCGAGTAATATCCGGGTCGTAAATGTCACGTTGGGTAATGCATGTTGATATGGATGCATTTTTCGCATCTGTTGAACAGTATAGGAACCATCCTGAATTAGCTGGCAGACCGGTTTGTGTTGGACATGATCCAAAAGCAGGAAAAGGGAGGGGTGTAGTTCGGGCTGCTTCGTATGAAGCCCGAGCAAAGGGTATTCGTTCTGGAATGCCTGTATCTCAAGCCTATCATTTGTGTCCTGATGCTGCTTTTGTACAAGGTGAATTTGAAAGTTATAGTCTTGCATCTGATGAATTCATGGAACTGCTACGTGAGTATGCTGATGGAGGTCGAATTAGACGAGCAAGTATTGATGAAGCGTATATTGAAGTCACGGAAGGGGTCAAGTTGTTCGGAGGACCTCATAGAGTGGCAGCATTAATCCAAGAATCAATTTGGGAAGGAGCTAGACTTCCATGTTCGATAGGAGTTGCTCCAAATATGACAGTTGCAAAAGTTGCAACAGGGATGAATAAACCACGAGGTATCACAATTGTTGGACCCAATCCTGATGATGTCATGAGATTTCTCGAACCACTTCCTGTAGATGCAATAAATGGTATTGGTAGAAAAACTGCAGAGAGACTTGCGGATTTTGGCATCACCTCTTTAGGTCAAATACAAAAAATGACGATACCTGAACTATGGCCCGCAATGGGACGGTCCTCAAACTGGTTATACCGAAGAGCGCGAGGTATCGATGAGAGACCTATCATAGACAATGGTCCAAGGATAAGGAAATCTATCAGTAAAGATCGTACATTCATGGAGGATGTCAAACCTGATGCAGTGGAATATTTGCACGGAGCTCTCATGAAGATGTGTGCCCGGATTGGAGAAAGGCTCAAGAAAAAGGCTCTAAGATTTAGAACCGTGACCGTCAAAATTCGATACAGTGATTATTCAACCATTCAAAGAAGCAAGAGTATTCCCGTTGAAACTGATAATCCCGATATACTTCAACGAATGGCTGTAGAGATTTTTGAACATAAAAGGAATCGGGAAAAAGCTTTGAGATTGATAGGTGTCAAAGTGTCAGGATTAAATGAAGCTTCTGAGCAACTCTGCCTAACAGAATTTATCTAAGAATTCATACGAAGATTGCCTTCATCTATTTCTCTGACTGCACCCTTTATTCTCTCATTCAACTTGGAAACTAGTCTTGTAATACCTTGGATGTATTCAGGATTGTTTTCTTCTTCCAGAAGTGTAGTGTAGCCCATGATATTATGAGCAATACCTGTTATATCGTGGGACAATTTGTGAATGAATTTACTGGCATCCTCCTCTAATATCATAGACATAACTTCAGGTGTTTCATCTTTTACATGTACAACTTTCTCGATTATGTCTTTGATTGTGGAGAATTGGTTTCGATAATCAGAATTTTTCAAAATGTAGTGATCTGCTCCCATATTCAAAGCCTTTATTGCAATCTCTTCTCGTGAATGACCAGTCCAAATAACAAATCCGACCTCATCTCCTGCGGCTCTAAGAGCCTCAAGCATATCCAGTCCCGTTGAATCTGGCATCAGATAATCTGCAATTATCACATCGAACGTTTCTTCATCTAACCTCTCGAGTGCTTCTTTTACCGAGGAAGCAACTACTATCTCAAGGTCAGGATTTTTTTGTTGTAAAAGAATTCTAGCAATGTCGAGTAACTCAATATCGTCATCTACAAGTAGAACTCGCGTTGTCAACCTGAACACTCCC
Source organism: Candidatus Thorarchaeota archaeon (assembly GCA_016839345.1). The sequence continues at coordinate 29,437 of JAEOUL010000163.1, forward strand.
TACATATTCTATCGAAATGAATCTAAGCAATACAAATTCCCAAAAGTTTGTAATAGGTTTTCGCCTCAATCTTTCCAATCAGTTTCATTTGAATATATTTTAGTACAGTTCTGGTTGTACGGATAGCGGAGACCTGTGGCATTGGAGGAACCTCGAGTCAGAAAAGCGATTTTGATTGATCGACCAAATCGCTTTCTTGGATTGGTGAATCTTGATAATAAGGTTACAGAGGTATTCATTCCCAATCCCGGTCGAATGCATGAGTTGATGATACCTGGTAATGAGGTCTATCTTCGATTCAATTCAGCACCTCATCGAAAAACGAATTTTGATATGATCGGTTTGGAGTATAATGGAGTTCTTGTTTCAATTGATTCAAATCTTCCAAATAGATTCATTAAACGGCTTCTAGAGGCACGCGAGCTTCCATTCTTCAATACTTATAATCAAGTTATTGCAGAACCTCATATGTATAATGGACGATTTGATTTTCGTCTTGATGGTCTTGATGAATCTATTTTGATTGAAGTCAAATCCTGTACACTTGTTAAAGAAGAAAGAGCTATTTTTCCTGATGCGCCAACAGCAAGAGGCGTAAGACATCTAAATCATCTTGCTGCTGCTTTAAAAGAGAATCTTGCGACTAGGGCAGCTGTTATCTTTGTGATTCAAAGACCTGATGCCAAAATTTTCTCACCAAATGACATGACTGATCCAGCTTTTGGTGATGCACTTCGACAAGCACATTCCAATGGCGTGGAAATTTACCCTCTCATTACCAATGTTATTGATTGGGATTTGCAGCTCATCAGGATTATTCCATTCGAGCTTGATTATTACACACGTGATTAATACGCTTCTACGTGAACCATTTAGTTATTATTGGAGAAGAATAAAGGAACAGATGATTCAAAGAGACTTGATGTGCCTGGAGCGGATTAATACTTGATAGAGCGAGTCGATGTCGAACGCATGAAGGGCGATGAATTAGTCAATCTGGCCAAAGCGCTGAAGGTGCCACTGACAAACCGATCGATTCACCGGAGCTGGCTTATCGATGAGTTGATGGATGTTATTGATAAACGTTCTTCATTCTATAAACCAAAGAAAGCCCTGAATTCACCCGCAATTGAAATTCGGAATGTCACAAAGAAATTTGGAAAAGTTGTTGCTGTTAAGAATCTTGATCTAACCGTAGAACCTGGTGAGATTCTAGGTCTCGTAGGTCCCAATGGAGCAGGAAAAACTACAACGCTACGAATGTTGACTGGCATTATTCGGTCAACGAGTGGAACAATACAGGTGAATGGCTATGATGTCCAAGAGTCACCATTGCAAGCAAAGGAATGTATAGGATACATTCCTGAGAAACCAACTTGCTATCCGAGTTTAACTGGACGAGAATATATAATGTTCATGGCTCGAGTATACAGAGTACCTAAAGATATTGCATTAGTAAGAATGAGCAAGTATGTTGAACTCTTTCAGTTTGAAGAGTTCATTAACTCGTACATTGGTACTCTTTCAAAAGGGAATCTTCAAAGGGCTTTATTGATTGGGATTTTTGTTAGACAACCACCATATGTTCTTGCATTTGATGAGCCAATATATGGATTAGATCCACGAGGTGCATGGAACCTCAAAAAATTACTGAGGCATCTCAGGGATGAGGGTTCAGCAATCCTTCTCTCCACTCACATTTTGGAGGTTGCGAGTGATCTATGCGACCGTTTCATTATCATGAATGAGGGTGATGTGGTTGGACGTGGCACATTGAAGGAACTAAAATCTCTTCAAGCTGAAACATCATCACTTGAGGAAGTCTTTCTAGGTCTCACAGGAGGATTACCCAAATAGGAAGTGTCTTGGAAGATGGCGACATTCAAGCTCGTGAGAACAGAGATTCGGATGTTGTTTAACCAGTTCAAGTCAGCATTAACTACACCTTCTATGCTCTTTTTCTACGGAATTACCTTCTTTGGAATTTATTTCGTTAGTCAGGTAATTTCAGGTCTGGTTAATTTCGCTCCACTCTTAGGCAGTATAGGAGGTCTTTTTGAAGAAGCAATCGACATTTGGATGATTTATGCCACAACAGCTATTATTAGCGCATCAGCCGTGATAAGTGGTTATTTCGGTATTGGTCCTGCAGCAGTCCTATCTGATACTGACGAGAGTTTGCTGATGTCATGGCCAATTAAACCACATCAAATTTTTCTAAGTCGTTATGTAAGGAGAATCATTCGAAAGATTTCATTCATCTTCCTAGGATTACTTGCAGTCTTGCCTCTACTCCAATCTACAGGTTTGTTATTCTTTACAGTGGCAACTGTCCTTGTTTTGATAATTATATTTTTAGAAATCAATTACTTCCTTGGCGCGTTGAGTTCCTATGCGCGCTTGTGGATTTCAAAAAGACTCAATCATCCCCTCCGTCATGTACTTGCTATCATTTTAGGAGCATTGATTCTATTGCCAGCTTCTCCGTCGCTCCTTTCTAATTTCCCAGCCATACTTGTAGTACCTTCAAACGCCTTAGCTCTTTCTTTGACAGAGTATGCTGGGCTCTATTCGCAAGGGGTTAATGCAATTACAGGTGTTATATTCATCCTAATTGATTTTGCAATATGTCTGCTGCTGACAGCTAATATCACTGGATATCAATACTATGAAGTGTTCTCTTCAATCAAAGGAAAGGAGGAAACCGAAGGTAAATTCAGTAGATTCTTCCGAGGAGAAGTTGATTTCTCTAACTCCCGTTTTAATGATCCTATGCTCTGGATTATAATGAAAGATTTTTGGAGTCGTCTACGTTCACCACTTCAAATCTGGAAATATATCTATGCAATAGTTGGGACAGGATTCATACTCTATCTAAACATTTTCCGACCAACTTGGTTTCCCACCTTCTACATTCCACCTGAACTAGCATTTGCAATTGTTCCCGCTTTTATTCTCATGATGATTCTATTTATTCAAGTGGGTAGTGTAACAGCAATGTTGAGTTTTGCTGATGAGCGCGATAATGTGTATTTGCTTAAAACCTCGCCTTTCAGTCCGAGAGACATTGTCATGGCAAAATACATTTTGAGTCTCTTTGAAATCTCAATAGCAGTAATACCTGCTTCCGGTTTTCTTACGTACCTACTTCACATTCAGGGATATCTTGCGATTATAACTCTGACAGCGCCTCTTGTACTTCTATTCGCAGCTACAGGTACTAGCATAGGTGCTTACGTACCTGTTATGACAAATGATCCCAAAACTCTCCCGGTTCCACTTGCATTCTCTTTTCCAGTTATAAATCTCAGTCTTGGTTCATTGATGATATTTATTGTGGCAATGTTTTCTGATTCTTTGTATGTGTTGATTTTGTTACCTCTTTATACCCTAAGTATCGTTATTCTTTTCCTAGGCATGTCTGTCTATGCAATAAATACGTACATGTGATTGAATCTATTGTTTTCTTACTAACCTGAGGGCGTTTGCAATCACTGCGAAAGTTAGACCCATGTCTCCTATTGCAATTGCAAACCACAAATTCACTAAACCAAATGCAGCGAGAATACCAGTCAAAAGTTTGATTGAAATTGATAGACCAATGTTTTGCCGCACTATAGACATTGTTTTTCTTGCCTTTCTAATTAGTGCAGGTATTTTCGTAAGATCCTGGTCCATGAGAGCAATATCAGAGGTTTCCAAGGCAGCATCTGAAGCAACAGCTCCCATCGCTATACCGATACTTGCGGCGGCCAAAGCTGGAGCATCATTAATTCCGTCTCCTATCATAACCGTAGTTCTATTCTTTCCTAGCTCTTCTAATGTAGCCACTTTCTCATCAGGAAGTAATTCAGCTCGGCATCTGTCAATACCAATCTTCTGCGCTATTTCAGAAGCAACACTCCGACTATCTCCAGTGAGCATTATTGTTTCAATGCCCATCTGTCTTAATTCTTGAATAGCTTCAATTGATCCCTTTCTGAGGGTATCAGATAAGACAATTGTGCCAAGATGCTCTTTCTCTTGAGCTACATAGACCATTGTTCCATATCCACAGTTGTGTTCAGTCAAAGAATCCAGAGGTATTTGTTGCTCATCCAGAAGTCTTCGATTGCCTACAAGATACCTATGTTCTCCAATCTGTCCTCCTACTCCTTTACCTGGAATCGCCAAAAAATCACCCGTATCATTCAAACTGATTTGTTCGTCCTCAAGAGCAGACACAAGAGCTCGCGCTATTGGATGCTCAGATTTTTGCTCTAAGGAAGCTGCAACTAGTAAGACTTCAAGTCTAGAATTGTCATTGTGAACACAGACATCACTTACTGATAACTCCCCTTCAGTAAGGGTACCAGTCTTATCGAATGCAACGACTTCGGTTCGAGCAAGTTGTTCGATGTGTATACCCCCCTTGATAAGGACACCATCTCTAGCTGATCCTGCTATCGAAGATACAATGCTGACTGGAATTGAAACAACGAATGCACAAGGACAACTTATGACCAATAGAGTTAGCGCTCGATATGTGGCCTCAGTTAGTGAAGCTCCCAAAATGAATGATGCAACACCTAGTATAATTGTGAGAGTCACCATTATTGGTGTATAAACCCTTGAAAATCGTGAAATTAATTTCTCTGTTGGGGCTTTCTTAGTTTTTGCTTCTTCAACAAGAGTGACGATTCTTGAGAGTACTGTTTCGTGTGACTCATTGGTCACTTCAACCTCAATGTACCCCTCATTATTGATTGTACCCGCGTAGACATGATCACCAATTACTTTCGATACAGGAAGTGACTCTCCAGTTATTGGAGCTTGGTTTACTGAGGTAGAACCAGAAACGACTATTCCATCTAGACCTATCCTTGCTCCGGGACGGATAATAAGAATGTCACCTCTTTGAGCCTCTGTTGGAGGGATACAAGCTTCTGCACCTTTCAACCGGATTGTGACTGAAGGAGGTTCTAACTCAATTAAGCTCTTAATTTCCTTCTTCACTTGGTCTTCAGCTCTTTCTTCAAGAAGCTGAGATATATAGAACAGGAACATTACAGCAGCGCCTTCAGCAGGTGCACCAATTATCATTGCTCCGATTGCAGCTGCACTCATGAGAAAGTGCATATCCAAGCGCAAATTTAGGAACCCTCTTACTCCCTTTGGTATAATGAACTGACCTGCTGATAACATTGAAACAAGGAAAATAGCATATACCCACAGCATATCCACTGAGAGAAACTCGAATATTATCCCAACTGTTAGAGTCAAAGCAGAAACAATTGCCATACTGTGTTTGAATCGCTTGGATTTCTGAGTTTCAGAACTTGCGGTGGCTTGGCAAGTTGCACATGTTGTTTTCTCAATTTCCAGCGACATGGTCTTTTGCCCTCTGCAATATATCAATTATACAGTTATCCTCAATTCTATAGAATACCTGTTTCCCTTGCTTTCGAGATTTTACAAATCCAAGCATTTTCAGTATACTGAGATGATGACTCACTAGACTTATTTCCATGTCAAGTAGATCAGCTAACCCCCCCACTGAGAAACTCTTTTCCTCACTCAAAGATGATATGATTCTTACTCTTGATGGATCAGAGAGTGTTTTGAAGATGCTGATCATATCCTCTAGCTCATTTTCAGAGAATTCTACAGATCCTTGGATTGTTGTAGGTGTAACCAATCCCATCACTTTCATTTGAACAATTGTTCAAATGTTCAAGTATCTGCAGATAAAGATTGTCATATGGAAAAAAAATTCAATCGATTTACACAAACAACCTATATCTATTCAATTTTTGATTTCTTTTATAATCAAGAACTAGGAAATCGGTGGGAAGGATTTGCAAGACCAACATGATAACAACGCCTCAAACCTCGAAAACGAGTATTTCGGCATGGTCATGATGGCGAATGATGGGATTGTTATCTTACAAGATAATGTAATCGTCATGGCAAATCCTGCGCTTCTTGAAATGTTGGGATATGATATCGGAAGCCTAATTGGTCTACAGATCTCAGACCTACTTGAGCCTACTACAGCCCATCAATTCTCTGAGGTTCAAGAAGGCTTCGACTGGGGACAAAGCAACCGACCACCATTTAGAGCACGGTTTGTAAAGAAGAATGGGGACATTGTCCATGTTGAGATTAGTACGTCTGATTTTGCTCTATCAAACAAACCTGCAGTCATGGGGATTGTAAGGAACGTATCTAGAAATGTAGAGCTTGAAGCCGCTATTGATGCATCGGAAATTCGGTATCGTACTTTGTTTGAATCATCTCCTATTGCGTACTTTTCATTGAGCCGGATTGGTAATATCCAACAAGTCAACCAAGCTGCAATGAGGTTACTTGGTTATGAAGAGAAAGACCTCCTACGAAGAAATCTGTCTTCATTTCTCCCTGATGATGAAGCAAGTGATATCGTCGGACAAATGATTTCGGAAGCAGCGAATGGAAAGAGTGTAGAAGATTTCGAGATGCAGATGAAAACTTCAGATGGCAGATTAACATGGGTAAGTGTTACAGCTAACCTTCTTGATTTTCCTGATCAATCAGCATCTACAATTGCTCTTATGGCTCTCGATATTGATCGTCGGAAGAATGCAGAAGCTAGAGAACAGATTGAGCGGGAGAGGGCCAACCTCTACCTTGAAGTAATGACTCATGATCTCAATAATGTTAACCAGAGTCTCTTGTTCTCAACTGGATTACTTCAGAACTCAAGTGATATACCCGAAAAATACCGGCCATTATTGCACGAATCAAGCTGGAATGTGCGTCGTGCTGCACGAATGGTCGCAAACCTGAGGTCTCTGTTTAGACTCGCAAATGATCCTCCCACAAGAGAGAAGGTTGATTTCTATGATTATCTGCACACGGCTATTTCTAACGTCAAAAGTGATTTCCCATGGAAGACGCTTGAATTGACAACAAATGTGGAAAAAGGAATGTTTGAGGTGGCCGGACACCAATACTTGGAGCAGGTGTGTTTCAACATCATTCACAATGCAATGACATTTGATAAAAGTGACAACGTAGTTTTGGATATCAGTGCAGAAATAATAGAAGCTGTCAAGATGGTTCGAATTCAGTTTTGTGATCAAGGTCCTGGAATATCTGATAGCTCAAAGGAATTCATCTTTCGTAGAACTGGGAGTCCTGATGATCAAATCGTAGGTCGTGGACTCGGCCTTACTCTCGTTGATCGAATTGTAAGAAACATCGGCGGAAAGATAAAAGTCGAAGATCGTGTAAAAGGAGACCATACAAAAGGCTCTTGTTTTGTCTTAATGCTTCCACTATGGTTTGAAGCTCCTGAACTTTATTGCGGACAAAAGACATGTATTACGTTTTTCAAATCTAATCATTGTGTCTTCTGTGACCCCGCTATGGAAATTCTAACAGCAGTCTTGGACTCTCTAGGAGTTCCTCAAAGTATGATTGAGTCAATAAACGTTGATGATCCCGGTGTTGAAATCAGTGAGGAAGACCTTCCAATGCTACCTTACATCAAGATATGTAAGAATGAACTTACAGGATTCATATCTGAAACTTCAATTCGTAGTGCAGTCATGAACCTTATGATGACTAACTGCTATCCTGATTTTGCTTGAAAAATAGGAATTGTGAGGGGCGAACCCCTCTATTTTGGTGTATTTTAGAAAGTCATGACTGCATCATGCTTTAGAGTTTCATCGATCATTGTGGCAGCGCCTGCAATCTCGATTCTTGGGTCACGCAAGTCTTCCTGACTAATACCTCTGAACTCAACTGAGTTAGAACAGACCTGGATTTTACCACCAGCCTCCAAGAAAGCATCTATGAGATCAGGCAGTGGTGGGAAACCAGGAGCCTTGACCTTCTCAGCCATACCTTTCTTCATCAACATTACGCCATCCATCATTAAGAAGATGTTAGCGTCAACATCCTGAGCTTGAGCGGTAGTACCTGTGACAAACGGACCGTAGCATCTTTCCGCTGCCTCAGGACCCCACTGACCAATAATATATAGACTAGGCATAGTTTTTCATCTCCATTACAGGACCGCTAGATCTGTGTAGTACACAACCAGTCCAATCAGCAAGAACAGAGTGACCAATAGATTGGTTATGTGTGAGCTGTGGAAAGGACCGCCTTGCATGGTCTTCATTAGTATTGGTAAAACCTGTGCGAATTGCATCAGTGTAGCTAACAGTATTAGTACAAAATCTGCGAGAATCAAAATGTGAAGCAGATCAAAGATAGCCGGAACTGGAGGGAAGAATAGTCCCACTAACAGAATTCCGATGCCTACCATCATACCGAACATCAGCATCATGACCTGGTTCATAAGGTAGTAGCCCATCCTTCTAGCCAACATGAAGCCTGAGAACATTACGCTCACATTCAATGCGAAAAGGATAAACAAAATCAATTGGAACAGTGCCATTATCTCCACCTGTAATTATTCCGAACCGTCAAATAATAATTAATAAATATGACTAAATAGGAATAACCAAAAGCGCTCCTAATTAGATGTTGCAGCTGAACACGAACTCCTTTGGTTTGTGTAGGACATCTTTGTTGTATCGTAATGCATAAAACCGGGCACAGTTCGACAGAAAGGCGATTGACAATGACACATGAAGTTGCGAAGGAATTCGATGCCAGCGGGCTGAGATGTCCAATGCCTATTTTGAAGACGAAGAAAGCAATCCAAGAAATCAATATCGGCGAAATCTTGAAGGTGATTGCCACTGATATTGGTACCAAGAAAGACTTTCCAGCATGGTCATCTAGGACTGGAAATGAAATTCTGGAACTTGTTGAAGAAGGCGATAGACTCGTCTGGTATATTAAGCGCGTAAAGTAATGCTGAGAATAAAAAAAAAAGCTGATATCCTTGGAGATTAAAGAACCTCCGTGGATCAGCTGATGGCTTTGATACTTGATATCTTACCAACTATTTCTCTATCAATTGTTCTGGTTCCTCAGATGACATATTACCTAAAGCACCTTTCATGAGACCCTTAAAATCAAAGCCCATCATACGTGCCATAAGCATCATTGGAACTAGCACATTGCCAAAAACTTGGAATGCTTGTGCTCCACCACCACCCTCTTCGATTCCTTCTCCATTTATTCCACCACCTCCACCGAATAGTGTGACATCTCCGATGTCTATCTGGCGGTAGATTTCGGGTAGGATCTGTAGGAAGTCTCTAGCGAAGGCTTGTGGTGTATAATCTCTCGCAGCTTCAAGAGTTTTCTTTATACCTTCAGCTTGAGCAGTTGTTACTTTGAGAATCTTGCCCGCGTCAGCCTCAGCGACCATACTAATCTTTTCGGCCTCAGCTTGAGCCTCCTGAAGAATTCGTTGCGCTTGAACTTCTACCTCTTCCTTAATCTTTCTCTGTTTCTCAGCCTCAGCTCCAAGCTTCGCAACTTCGAGGTCTTTTGAGGCTTCAACCTCGGCTTGTTGCTTTTCATATTTCTTTTGCATCAAGTCTTTTTGAAGCTCAATCTCAAGAACGCTTTGCTCACGTTGCTTTTCTGCTTCTTGGATTTCTCTTAACTGTGCTTGCTCCTGTACACCGAGTAGCTTGTCACGAGCAATTTCTTGCTCACGCAGTACCTTACTTTTTTCGATATCTCTGGTTCCGGTCACTTGATCAGCTTCTATGAGGGCTATCTGAGCCAATCGATGCATCTCCGCCTCACGAGGTTTTGACATGTCTCTAAGGAATGAATCGTTGACCACAACGACGTCGATTAGCTCAACAGTTACTATCTTGAGACCCCACTCACTAACGATATCGATGAGTTCTTTTTTGATAGCTTCAATGATCAACTGTCTTTCTTCGAGTATCTCTTCGACAGCTAGTTGTGCACACGCTGTACGAATGACTGATTCTATAATAGCAGTCAATCTACTAGGAATCTCTTTCCAAGTAACGTTGTTAATAGTAGCAATGGCGTTCTCTGCCTGCCACTGGAGTACAGCACTGAGTCGAATTTTCTGTTTCTCCTTTGAGAGCACCGACTCCGCTGATATGTTCAATTGTTGCACTGTTCTATCTACTGCTAGGATACGATCAAAGAAAGGAATACGAGTGACCATACCACCCTCACCCTGCTTGATAGCTTTGCCGCGCCTCAAGTGAACATAGAAGATGTTCGGGTCAAAAATCCGTACGTACTTCTTGATGAATATCACTAGAAGCAGAATAACTACGATGAACAATAAGCCCAATGAGACTGCGAGATTACTCGCAAACCAATCCCAAATACTTGCTTGCATTTGTTGTTCTTCTCACTTCTTTCATTTTTCATGCACTTCCAAGAAACCTTTCTCCCACTATCTTTGATGAAATCAGGTCAAATCCTAGTTACCACTAGTCGAACTTCGTACCTTGCCTCTCTCTGGGAGCAGTTTCTAGCCTTCCTGTAAGCGCACTTGTGTAACCTTTAGCGTGAGGGATTATAAACCTGTGCAGAAAATTAGCTAATCTTTGGTTTTATCCGACTTCTTACTCTGCTTTTGCAACCATTTGACAACATCTTTTCTTGGATCGACAAACACGAATTTTTCGTCAGCAGATACAATAAACAATTCAGATCCTTTCTGGAAGACTACCCCTTTTTGGAAAGGTCTTGCATGAAAACGACGTAAACCCATCTCCGTTTCTAATCTGACTTCACCAAATCCATCGTTGATGGTAGATACAGCTTCGACTTCTCGTCCTACTAAATGCCTAGGTTCAATCCTAAAACCTGACTCTACAAAAGCACGTCTTAGAACAGTACGCACAGCATAGACTATTCCTGTTACTCCAGCGACATGCAGAAAGATCTTCGCAATGAGAGGTAGCATGATACCTTCATAGTATATTAGAGACCCTAGAAATCCAAACACTACCAGAGATGTTCCGATTGTTACACCCAATGGAGCTCCTCTTTCAATCTCAAAGAAGCCAGATTTCTCCAATTCCACATCATGATCGAAATCAACGTCATGATCCATGTCGTGATCCGCATCATGGTCTACATCATGATCGAGGTCATGCTCTACATGATGTTCAATATCGTGATCATAGTCGTGTTGAATATCGTGATCGACATCATGGTCTAAGTCGTGATCCACTTCATGTCCAATATCGTGATCCAAATCATGATCAATCTCATGATCAACGTCATGATCTATATCATGCTCAACATGACCATGGTCGGATAGAGCTGCAAATACTCTTCCTAAGGCGAACAATCCGAATGTGTAAAACAATCCTGCTATCAGGACTCCAAAGGAAATCTCTCTTAATAATGCTGCAATCGCAACTATATCTTGCATACTTTATCGTCTAGCTCCTTCCGAAATATTGACCCCGCATACGGTCTTGCACAGATATTCTCCTGAAGACAAATAAACCTGAGTTAGAACTTCTTGAAATCCTAGTGAAAATGCCCCAGACACTTTAATATGGAGTGATGAACATCGAGCTGTTGAGGTGCTCGTACTGAGTATTATTGACCATATTGCGACACTACTTGATGATGTGGAAATCAAGCACACACGAGAAGATAATGTGCTGATGATGCGCTGGAAGACAGACCACTTTGAAGATCTAAAAATCAAGATTGTTACAAACAAGGATGAATCCTGGGCTTACATCGTCGCTCCTTTCACTAATTTCTATGAGGTTGAGGAAAGCAAGCGGATGAAACTTGCTTATGATATGCTCAAAGAATCTTGGAAGGCAAATGGAGTGAAATTTGCCATTGATGACGACGACGACATCATTGTCATATCAGAAACAAATGATACTGATCTCACTGGTGATGAGGTAAGAACTCTCATTGGTCATGTTGTACATGCTTGTGATACGCTCTGGGAAATTTATCCTGCATAGGAATTTCAATTGATAGCAAGTATGAAGATTCCTAGCAATCTTTGATTTCTGATTTGCGACATCTTCATAAGTGGCATAAACAGGGATACGCTTGTGGGACTCATGGCACAAAAAAGTCCTGAAGCTATTTCCAAAGAAAAGAAGGAGCGGTTAGTAAATATCTTCTATCCGAAGCGAGCGTCATTCATTTTCTTCTACGTTTTTGGCACTGTAGTCTTCATAGTGGGACTTGGTTTCAATGTTGTTTCTGCTGCTGACTTCATAATTCATAACATAGTTTCTTGGACACTTGGACTCGCTGCGATGATCTTTGGAATTATCATTGTTATGTGGGCCGAGAGTCGTCGCTGGTTCACACTTTATATAATCACCACCTGGAATGTAAGAGTCAGAAGAGGAGTGTTTCGTAGAAGAACTGTACGAGTCTTTTATGATGAAATAATGAATGTTCATTGTTCTGGTCCACCAGCTGAGCGTCGTGTTGGAATGGGTGATGTTGAAATCTTCTCAAGTGCTAATGAAACATCTCCTGCCTTGGTTTTTGATGGCGTTCATAACCCGGATGGTATTAAAGAGATTATTCTACGTTTTATAATGACTATTCCTGATCCACTACCTTGGGCACATCTTGATAGGCCTTAGATTCGATTAATGGCTATCCCCTACTGTTTCTTCGTTTCCTTACAACAATGGCAACAAGCAAGCACGCTGCTAGTCCTACTACTCCAATGACAACTAGAAATAGCTGATCTGATCGAGTTTCTTCTCCTAATACCTCAAAAGAACCATCAACAAAACTCCAAGTGCCAACAATGCTTTCCATGAAGATTGTGAAGTTTACTAATTCAGCTCTCATCGGTGTCCATGTGTGTTGGTATGTAATCCCATTCTCATTCATACTGTGATTAATCCCATCATACTCAATCAGAACCTGATTCATTCCTAGAAAATAGGTGACATTAATCAAAACCTCTACTTCTGAACCGAGAGGAACTGGTGATGGTACAATAATTGGACCTTCCCACTCAGGTGAGCTTGTAAGTGGTTGATATGTAAAAGACATATCACTCCACTCGCTCCAAATTCCTGTTATATCACAGACTCTTATCATGAATATATATTCCTGTTCTTGTATCAAAGATGGACCATCATATACTATACTTTTCTCGCTATACACAAAATCCAAAGAAACAGAGTAAGCCCATGTAGCATTATTGGTTTCTGGATTACTACCACCATAAGACCATGCAGAGTATCCTCCTGAATTATTCAGAATATATCCTCCAATAACACCAATTTGCGAGTCCCATTCAAGCTGGATTAGTAAGTTATTGGTCCCTGAATAGTAGAAGTTGTCTAACACATCCAAGATTAGAAATCCATCTATATTATGCAAGGTGTAATTGTTATTTGATAGAACCAACATCGAATTCTCGCTTGCATAGTTATTGTTCAGGTTTTCGTGATCGAGTTGTCCTTCCACTATGGTTTCAGCCAATGTAACTTTCAAATTTTCAAGTATGACATTTTGTGTACTTTCATTAGCATGAAAATAGATTCTGTCAATATATCCTGAATTTTGCAGTAATGATGAATTGAATTTCATCTGCAATATACCTGATGAATTAGAAGCAAATCCAAATCCCTCTGTTTGCGAAAGTGAACTATTACTAAGAATTGCATCTGTTGTGAACTCGATCGCGACATCATATGCATAGGCTTCAAGGGTTGTTGCAGATGCTGAGTTGTAGGCACCTGGTCCCCACGCATATGCAGTTGATCCATACTCTATAGCTGAATTATAGAACGACTGCGTTGTACTTGAAGAACTAGTAGAATATCTTATCTCTACTATCAAATTCATCTGATGATTAGAGAAGAAGATGTTCTCAACATCGAATTCAATTGTATTATTGATAATTGGTGCAGTATAGGAATCAGCTCGAAGGACTTCGATGAGTTTGCTTTCACCAAGATTTAGACCAAAGTCAAAACCTAAGGAGCCGGGTTCGAAGGTATTTGACACTGAAACAACAAGATTACTTAGTGTAATCGTTGCTTCAGTAGTATTAATACCAAAACAAATTTTGTCAATAATTCCTGAGTGGTTTAGAATACTGTTCATGTACTTGTATTGAAATCTCATCTCATTCATAGTTCCAAATGGAAGAGTGCTTGTATCAGTGCCATTATTGAGAATGCTGATTCTATCTGTATGTTTTGATTGCCAAATGATATCATTCTGTCCAATGTTCTCGTACATCTTTATTTGATAGTCACTCTGAAAATCTAGAGCATCTGTGTCACTAGTTGACCATGAAAACGTTGGATGTTGGTTCTGGATGTAGCCAAGTAATGGACCTTCTGCAATATCATCTATGGCTATATCAATCACAGATGGAGTGTAGCAATGAAGTTTCAGATACGATGAATTGAGAGGTTCATCCTCTTCCTCAGCAAAGATCTTTGTGTTTGCTGGTCCTACTTCTTCAACACTCCTCATCACAAGGCTCAACATCTTGTCTTCAGTTAAAACCATTGTAACTATGCTTGTTATATCCCATCCATACCAATTTCCTTCTTCAAACATGTTTGGACTTGTTGGAGAATCAATTACAGATGATGGAGATGAGCTGAACTCCGGTTGATTATTCCAAGTGATGGTTGATTCATTCCAAGTATCGTCAGCACAATAGTAAACACCAATTGGAGCATCTGCTTTGTCAAGTGGTAAATCTTTTGTTAGATATGAATAAAAATTAGCAGAGGAAAATCGTATGTTGTCTGGAATGTTTCCTAGATTGAATTTTATGAAAGCTCTTCCCAAGTTGTCTGCTGAATCCATACCTACAACTAATCCACGGAGTACTGGATTCTCATGAAAGTTTTCGTCTGGTTGTGTATCCATAACGAATTCTTCTTCCATTACATGAATGATTAGATCATGTTCACTCATTATGTTGCTATTGATTGAGTTTTGATTCAAATTGATTATTGATTCAGGAAGATGTACTCCGATTTGATATCTTGGAAATACGATAAGAAGAGCGATAACAAAGCATGAAATCAATGCAATATCCCTCTGTTTCATCAAAGCCCAATCCTTGTGAATCACACGTAACCTTAGAGCAATGTTATATGGCTTATTTCTCTTACGAGTGAGCTTTATTATGGTTCAATTACATAAGCACAAAAGAAATCAGTATAGAAACATAGAAACATTCTGGAGAGACACAACGGTGGCGAGGTTCACCATAAGGTATGTTGCATCCGATGGAGAAAAGTATCAAGTAGAGAAAGATGACCATTATTCAGAAATCGATCTATCTGAGGCCAGCATCAAATCAATCAGTCTTGAACCACTTGGTCATTGCACCAATCTTGAAAAGATGAATCTTGATTCAAATCTTCTCACAGAGATAGACCTTACGCCACTCTCCTATTGTACCAATCTTAAGATGCTTAGTATAACATCTAATGAGCTATCAGAGATTGACCTTGAACCACTTTCAAAATGCCGTTCACTTCAAGCTCTCGAGCTCTCAGATAACATGCTTTTCGATGTTGAACTTGAACCTCTCAGAAAATGTACTGAGCTCCGTTGGTTATACATAGCTGATAATAGACTTCGAGATATAGATCTCTCCCCTTTGAAAGACAATACAAAACTGCAATATCTTGTTCTTTCAGGAAATCTACTTCGTGAAATTGACCTTTATCCTTTAAGCAAATCTGAGGATTTAAGGTATCTTCACCTAAATGAGAATGCTTTCTCTGAAATTGATATCTCTGTATTATTTACTTTTGAGAACCTCGAATCTCTTTCCCTAGATAATACTGTGACTCTTCGTGCGAATCACAAATTAAAACATCTTCATTATTTCCCAGACCCTATAAACGAGATACTTGATAATGTCAAATGGTTCCATGAGATACATGAACGGAATATCGAGGGTGAAAGAACTACATAATACTTAACGATTTATGATAATAAATTCATGAAAACTCAAGAGGCGTTTGAAGGTTCTTACATATGTCTGAAATTCAAATCAAATTCAGAATTGAAAATGGGATTGAGCTTTTTTTCCAAACAGGTAGTCATGCAACTGAGGTTGATCTATCAGGCAGAAGTATTGTTGAAATTGATTTATCCCCCCTCATTGACTGTGTGAATCTCAGAGAGCTTAATCTTTCTGCTAACCTAATAAGAGAAATTGATTTAGAGGTTCTTAGTAACTGCTTGAGTCTTGAGAAGCTTAATCTTAGTTCCAACCTTCTTTCCTCAGTAGATCTTTCTCCTCTAGCAAGTTGTGCTAATTTGGATACGCTGTCATTAGAAATTAATAAAATGCAACGCATTGATCTCTCTCCATTATTGAATTGTATGCGTTTACAGGAAATTAATTTGCAATCCAATGATTTACTGAGTATTGATTTATCACCACTTGGAAGATGTTCTGCACTAAGATTTGCTAGATTTGATAATAACCAGTTTTACGATGTTGATTTAGGACCCTTTTCCAGATGTTCAAGTCTCCAGGAACTCTTTCTCGAGAATAATCAATTCGAAGAGTTGGATCTTTCGCCACTTAGTAATTGTAAATCCTTGGAAGGTCTGCGGCTTCGATCGACTCAAATATTTCAAATTGAATTGGAGCCACTGAAAGATTGTAAGAGTCTCCTCTGGCTTGATGTTAGTGAGAATCAGATGAAGACAATAAATGTTTCACCACTTTTCTACTGCTCTGATCTTGAAGTATTCATGGTAGACGAAACTGTGCCTTTAATGGCTGATCTTGATTTGAATGACGAAGATTGGCCAACTGCTTTTGATACTATCAAGGAACGTATATTTTGGGTCGATCAGTGACACACTCCGTCATACCCCGGTGACACTAGCTCTAATTTTCCATAGTGTTCAAAAAGTAGTGTGACTTTCATGACAACCACTGATGATAATGCTGCAAGAATGACTTTGAGAATAGCTGGAGTCTTTCAAGAAATCAGGGATATCTGGGCAAAGAGACTAGACGCATACTATACGCAAATTGAAACTCTAATAGATGGACAGTGGTTGGAAACTGAGGATATTCTTGGGATTATGCAGGAATCACGATTGGCATCACGTGAGGCCTTAGATGGTCTGGGCAATGATTTGAGTGCAGAGCTTGTTCATACATCAAATGGTGTGGTAGCTCGATATGAAGCAATGAGGTCGTCACTCGTAGAAGAGATTGCAGACCTTCGAAATGAGATTCGAAACTTGACCTCTGGCGATGAGAACAAATTAAGGCGTGAAAACATAGCTTTGAAAGAAGCAATATTTTCGGTACCTGAATTCAAACTTCTACAGGTCATTCAACGTCATCGTAGAACCTCCTACGATCAGTTGTGTAAGGAAACGAAACAGAAGAAATCAGCAATACGAAAACTTGTGAAGGAACTCATGAATAGAGGGTACATCAATCTCGATAAGAAGGTTCGTCCTCACGTGATAATCTATCTATCTGCTCCGTGGACTCAGAAGACGATTGATGATCAAATGGTTCTTGATCAACATCTTTCTGTACGCTCCTTACCTGCTCAAGCTGAACATCAGTAGCACCAAATCTCCGAGCAATCCTTCTCATAATCCCACTAGTCCAGCCAATTGTAAATTCATTGATAATGATCATAGGCATGACGAAAGCCATGGTTATGATTGGAAGTCCAACAATCCATATCAAGCTCACAAATACCTCTGTAAGTTCCATCTCTACTCCTGCTATAATGAACTTTTGATAGAAGTACCGGTGAAACATTGTGATTGGAAAAGCAAGGATACCAAATCCACCAATAAGGTTTGAATACCATCTACCAATTCCAACAGTGTCAGGACAACGTCTAAGTTCAAGATGATTTGGTTTTACATATGCAACGATACCAGAATCGTTGAGGAGCCAAGTTGGAGCAAACACAGCTATGCTAACTGTAAGCCCTATGAGACCTCCCAAGAAGGTCAGTAAGGGATGTAGATTGCGGACGACAATACTGACATCACCTGCTGGTATTTCTGGTACTCTGAAGATAACACCTTGAAGTAAACTGATCACTATCTCACCCAATGAAAGAGCAAACAGAGCGGGAACAAAAGATCGTTTCATTATCCTAATCCAGTCAAATCCGTGCCCTATATTCATCACATCGATGTTGTATGTAGTTATTCTGAAGATCTTAGCTGCCACAAGCATAATGATCGCAAAGGGTAGAGTCAACAAAAAAAACTCTATCAATAACATTGGAAATAATATCAGTAACAAAAATGTAACATCAAATCCCATTGGTCCTTCGACTGTTGCCACAAGATCATATGCAGGGATATATCCAGTAACGATCCCGGCAAGTCTCTGTGCCAACCAGAATGCCGCTATTATCCCACTTATAGAGAAAAGCAAAGGCACAATGAATCGTTTGCTATTATCTGACATCTCCAATACCCACTATTTCTTTTTTTTGAAAGCTTCTAAGCATATCGGTAATTGTTTTTCCCAAGATTTATATGTAGACATCTACATAGAATTATGTAGAGCTCTACATATGTAGGTGTCGACATATGACATTCAGTAGTATGGGTAGAAGAAGACCACACAGAACAAGGCTTAGCCCGGTTCAGATCTTGATACTCGCAATTCTGAAGCAAGAACCGGCTCATGGATATGTTATCCTTCTGAAGCTGGAAGAACAGCTTGGAGCAAGGAAGGTCAAGAGTGGTACAATCTATCCTGCACTCCATCGACTTGTAGAAAAAGGATTCATCCTCGGGAAACATGTTCCACAGGAAGAAGGTCCTGACACAGTTGAGTATCAACTCACACCAGAAGGACGCAAAATTCTCTCTATTGCACTTCAAAATCTTGATGCAGAATGGAGCGTTCAAGATAAGATCTGGCGTTTTCTTGGTTCCTCTGCAGGTGAGAGGGCGGCTGCGCCTCTATTGGACTGGACCGTTCGTGAACGTAGCCCAATTGGATTTGCAGCCATGAAACACAGATGTAAATCTGGTAAGTGTTCTGAAAAGCATATCAAGTTCCTAAAACAATATCGTTCATACTTGAAACACGAACTTGAATGGGTCAATCGGCGTCTAGATGAAATGAAGAGCTCTGAAGAGTAGGAAGGAGGTGAATAGGTAGGGATGTGTGGTGAACACAGAGGCCATGGATACGGTCATTATTTCATGGGACCACGGTTTCATAATACGTGTTGTTCTCCAGAACACGCTGATATTAGCAAAGAAACCAAGATGAAATACCTGGAAGCAATGAAATCCAAGCTCGAGGATCGAATCAAACACATAGACCAAAAGATCGATGAGATTCAGAAAGGAGATGCTCAAGAAGCATAATTCTCAGTTCTGACTAGATTAAACTAGCGACGTCGCAACTCTTTATTTTTGGTCAGCTCTGTGTGCCATAATATTACGAAACCGATATCGGTTGTGCATGTTCAATGCACAAACGTTATATAGTGGAAAAAAGCAGTCAGTGTAATATTGACCTGGAAGCCAGAGGACATCACAGATGGAACCAGAAAAGTTAGCAATTGTTGGAGTGACATTGACCATCGTGACTCTAGGCCTGCTAATTGGAGTATCTTTTCTAACATTCCCTGCAGGTGATGGAGCTGAAGATGATCCACTCACACGATACACACTTAATCGAGATCTACTTGATTTAGGACTCGAAGCTCCATCTGATTGGACTTTTGAAATGTCCGACGGAACAACATTGGTTTTGAACGACCTACGAGGTCAAATTGTGCTTATTGATTTGATGGCAACATGGTGTTCCACCTGCGTATTGCAGAATTCTATCCTGGAATCAGTACATGAGAATCTAGCAGGCACAGCTGTAGTCATCTCTCTGTCTGTTGACGATACGGAAACAACACAACTGTTGGCAAAATACAAATCCGATAATGGACTTCCTTGGGACCACGGTTTGGATTCTGGGGACTCATTTGATAGCTATTTCAATATAGTATCAATCCCAACATTGGTTCTTATTGATGCAGACGGAATATTCAGATATCAGCATGTTGGCGTCTGGAGTGAGGCTAGTATCACAAGCATAATTGCATCCATTCTCTAATAGGAGCTGTGTGGGTTGCAGGGATTAATTGAGCTTGGACTTCTACTTGCAAAAATAGTAGGAGTGTTTGGATCTGGACTTTACATTGCAATGTCTCCATGTCTATTCCCTCTTCTTCCGCTCTTCCTGTTGAATGGTCTGAAGTCAGCAGATAGTCGAAAACGGAGTGTTCTTGTGACTGCAGTACTTGTTGCTGGTATCCTCAGCTCATTGGCTCTCTTTCTCTCTATTGCTTGGGTAATTGGAGGATTATTGATCGACTATTACATTAGGATACAAGCTGTCTTGGGTCTCATCATAATATTCTTGGGTATAGTGACGATGTCAACTACCTTGAAGAATAAACTTGGAATGTCAAGTCTGAATCTGAAATCTCCACCTTCCGCACCATCCAACTTGATGAGTGTGTATCTTGTGGGTCTAGGCTATTCTCTTCTTGCTGCCCCTTGCTCAGGTTCCGCAATATTCGGAGTCATTACACTCTTTGGCACAGAAACAGGTGTTTTGGTTCCATTCTTCTTGTTTATTGTATTGGCAATTGCAGTTTCAATTCCTTATTTTGCAATTTCTGTGGTTACTGGTGAAGCGAGGATGCGAATGGCGATGTCGATCAGCACTCATGCGCGAAGTGTGGAAATTATTGCTGGTCTTATTCTCATTGTTATTGGTCTTCTATTGTTTTCGCAAATCTTTGGGGTTAGACTAAATCTATAGTTAGCACAGTGAAAAAATGTAAAACCTAGTTCTCCATTCGTTTTTTCATGCAGCCCACCAAGAGAATTGAATTGGATGCATTAATGACAATTCCACAGGTTTCATTCTGGAAAGTGTCTCCTAACAAGAGGTACATTTCAATAGTGGTGAACAGAATTCATGAGAATTCTGATGTATTCCTGAAAACTACCTACAGCGCGGGTGAACTTGTTCCTCTGACAAAAACACCTGAAACTACTTTCGTTGAGGATTGGGCTCCTGATTCCAAATCAATTTTAATATCCGAAGATAAAGCTGGTAATGAGCGTATAACGCTCTATAGAGTATTCCTTGACTGTCCTCAAGAAATGAATCCCGTCACTCAACAAGAACCTAATTATTATTTGTATGGAGGTCAGTTCGGACCAAGAGGGGACTACATAGCTTACGCAATGAACTACGATATTGACACAAAAAGAGAAACTGAAACATTTCGAATAATTGTGCAGGACTTGGAAACCAGTGATAGGCTAGTTGTTGCACGACCTGACAGACCCACAGATCCTAAGCTAGAAATCGATCCCAACAATAGGTTTATTCTTTACAAAAGAGCTGATGAACACCCATCCGGTTCACAATGGTGGATTGTGTCTATTGACGGCGATGAAGATCGTGAAATCTTGAATTTTGGTTCTAAAGCTAAGATCAATGCTGCTTGGACATATGATGGAAGAGTCTTGTTTGACACTGACACGCTCGATGGAGTGCGTCATAATTCGGTTGGAATTGGATTCTACGATATTGGATCCAATGAAATAGATTGGCTTTCAAAACCAACTGAAGGTGGGACATATGACTCTTCAATTGTGCCTGAACATTCGCATCATATCATGGTATGCGAAGATATTGAAGCCAGAACAAGACCGTACATCTATGACCTCAAGACAGATGTCCTAGCAAATGCAACTTCAACAAGAGGAAATTTAAGGCCCATCACAAACCTTGAAGGAGAAGAATGGCTCGGAGTCTACTACAGTTCCACAAGTCCTCATAATATTGTTAGATTCAATCTCAATTCACTAGACCCTGATTCCTTCACGTATCTCACTGACTTCTTGAGTTATAGTAGGGTGAAAAAGGAGGACTTGACTCCTGCTGAGGATTTCAGGTGGATTTCTGCTGACAATACTATGATTCATGGTTGGCTATACAAATCTGCTGATCCAAATGGAAAAGCTATAATCTTCATTCATGGAGGTCCAACAGCTCATTCTGAAGATGCTCTTAACCCACAGATTCAATATTTTTGTTCTTTGGGTTATAACATTCTCGATCCCAACTATAGAGGCTCAACAGGTTATGGCGTCAATTTTCGAGAACTGATCAAGAAAGATGGATGGGGCGGGTTGGACAAAGAGGATGTCAGAACTGGAATAGAGACACTAATTGAGAAAGGGATTGCAATACCTCACAAGGTCGGAATATTCGGTACAAGTTATGGTGGCTATATGAGCTGGAACGCCATAACGCATTTCCCTACAAAAGTTGTCGCTGCTGCAGCTCCCATTTGTGGAATGACTGATCTAGTTGTTGATTATGAAACCACAAGACCCGATTTGAGACCCTACTCTGAGGAGATGCTTGGTGGTTCACCATCTCAAGTTCCTGACAGATACAAAGAGAGGTCTCCAATCAACTATGTTCAGAATATTCAAGGAAAACTATTGATTATTCAGGGTCTAAGAGATCCTAATGTTACAAAAACTAATGTTGCTGAAGTGGAGAAAAGACTGGAAAAACACGGAATTCATTATGAAAAGATGGTTTTCGAAGATGAAGGTCATGGAATAAAACGTGAGAAAAATGTTAAAGCTCTAATCAAACGATTGACAGAGTTTTTTGATAAGTCGCTTTGACAAGCTACTATCTGAAGAGATTCTCTGAATCTTCTCGAAGGATATGACTTGCACACTCTTCGCTGAACATAAAATTGATTCCTCGGGCAATGACAATTGGTATACCCTCTCCTGCTTGACCCATCAAGAGTTCAGCAGCTGATGCAACTTGGTCTGCCAAACATACTAGAGACCCCTGGAGTTTATGACCGTAGAGATCCTCTTTGCCTACATTGTAAATGAATGGTGACATACCAGCAACTCCAATAGCTAGATTCACTGCTCCCTTCCTCCAAGGTCGGCCTTGAGTATCAGTTATTATGACTGGGATATTGAAACCCATACGTTCAGAGAGTACCTTGTTGATTTGCTGCGCAGAAGCATCAGGATCATCAGGTAATGCGATGAGTGTGTGTGGAGGTGCATTACTCTCATCCACTCCAGAGAAGTCAGTGATAATACCGTGTTGGGTTCTGGTAATCAACACAGGTCTTTCTCTCAAGACCTCACGTGCTTCTCTAAGCGCTATTTCAACTCTCTCTGCTGTTTGACTAAGTTCTTCAGATATTTCTCTGGCTTTGCCAGATATTTCTACTTCCTCTAAATGGTACAACTTTCCTTCTGCAATGGAAACAATGGAATGAGTGACAACAACGATATCTCCTGGGAAAAGGTCAACTGATTTTTCCTTTAGACTCATCAGTATAAGTTCTGAAATATTATCTCCAAAACGGACTAATGGAAATCCAATGATTGGGATTAACTCAATACTGTCGTCGTTCATCTGAACTTGTTTCTAGCTCTTCTTCTGATATTTCTTCGTACTTGTCGAATTTCGTAGATCTATATTTTCCGAGTCCAGCTTGAATCGCTAGACTTTCTGGTATCATCCTATACAAAATAATGCCGCCAAGTACATTGATTATTGCTTGTAAAATGTTCCAAGGTATATAGGCTATTGACGCAACAATTGCTGTTTCAAAGGACATATACCCGAAGAAGGTAAACAATATAATGTTTCCAAAGTACATTCCAATCGCACGAAATGCAGATGCTGAAATCAGATATACTCCTGCAGTCCATTTCCAATCAATATCGCGGTTCCTCATCAGTAGTTTTGCGACAATCAATCCCAACAAGGTTAGTATCTCAGAGAGTCCCTTGAACGCTGCTCCATTGAAATTTCTGTAACCTATAAAGACCCACATGACACCTACAGAGAGAAATGAGTATGCCATTCCAAGCCCCTGAAAGATAATCATTATCGGAATGCCAGTCCAATCAATAGTAAAACCTGGTACAGGTGTGTAAAAATCAGTCAAACCTGGAATTGGAAATATCTCAAGAGCTATGATAATTGACGTAAAAATGGCAAATAACGCAACACTCTTTGAGTCTGTTCTAATCTCCAATCTTTCTAATCTCCTTACGTACTCTCATTATAAGGCTGATTTTGTGCTCTACACTACTGGAATAAAAGGTAATTGCAAATGTTGTAAATGTGAGAATTGTAAAAAGAGTAGAGTCCCCCTTCATCAGAAAGGGGATATTAGCAATCAAAAACTACTTGTGTTTGTGATGGATCTTCATAGAGTGTTTTTTCATCTCCTCTTGAAATCCAAGACTTTTACCAGAGTTTACACTCGAATTTATCTAATTGTTCATCTATATCAAAAATATTAACTATAGTTAAAAGAAGATTATTAATATTTCTGTAATTGCTAATAAACTCCTATCGAATTTTCGAAAAATGATGTTGCGTTTGAACGAAATGAGTTCATAAAAGATTGAAAACAAGAAGATTAAGAGGTGAGAATGCGCTATGACGCACGCTCCAAGGAAGATGATATTAGGGATAGTAATCTCATTGGCTTTCCTATTCGGAACAATTGCTGCCCCTGTATCAGCTCTTCAGACAAATATAGTAATTGAAAAATTCAATCAAGGTTATAGATCAGGTACAAATAATCACACCTACGTGTATGTTGAACCTGATCCCTTGAGTTTTATTTCGAAAAGTTATCTTCATGCAAATGAGGATATGGATTACACTCGGTACAGATACAATAATGGAGGATGGACAACATCTGGCTCCATTATCTCAGATGGAACTAACGCCCCATTCAATTGGCAGTGGTTCGGTACCCTCTCAGCTGGTCCCTTTGACAATGCTGCTACTCTTCCTGCATTCTATGACTTTGAAGCAGCAGATGGATCAGAGTTCGTATTGAACACCACACTTGAGTTAAGGACCTACTCCCTTGCACTTGGTCAGCATACATCTGTAATTGTTGATGCCGGTACCTATTATGTGGGGACATTGGGTCTAAGCGGTCAGGAATTCGTACATCTGACTGTTGATTCCAGACAAGATTTTGTCACATGGGAAGTTACTGTCCTTGACCCAGAAGGCAGACAATTGGCTATGTATTTTGGATTAGAGGGGGATATTTGGACAATTCCGTTTAAAGCATCCATAGCTGGAACTTACTACGTTCTAATTGCAGCTAATCCATCAATTGGGACATTTGCACTGTTCGACCTTCTACCCGTCGCTGTATCTCCGACACCAATTGCTCTCGGCGAAATAGTAACTGGAGAGTTGCAAGCTGCAGAAATAATAGTTGACCCAGAATCAGGAAGCTGGGTGTTTGAGGAAAAAGCTCCAACAGCACGTACTTATAGTGTCACTTGTCCCGATGATGTTGGTTCATTGACCTACGCATTCAACTATGGTGGGTTATTTGACACTATGGAAGAGTATATACTGTTCACAAGTGATGCCTTTGGTTACAGTATTGATGGCGGGTATCGCTACAGTGGGAGTGCAACTCACCCTACAACTGGAGAATACTTCTATCGGGATGGTCCCTACTATGTCACTGTCATTGGAGGGGATAATACCGGGTACACACTGTACAACCGTGTAAACAGCTATGGTGATCTCCCTGTGAATCATGAGTTCCAATTTGAGAACTATTTGGGAGCCACAACTACACATGCCTACAGACTTGACATTAATGAAACATCAATCCTGCGAATGAACTCTACAGCAACTAGCGGTCTCAATGTATATTTAACTGGTGTCTATGAGAACGGTTACCGTGTTTCAAGGACTATATCATATGGTGCTAACATGCTATCATCTATTGAGTACTTCTTGCCTGAAGGAGAGTACTTCGTTGAAATGGAAGTAGCTGATGGTGTCAACGAATGGGCTGAATTCAATATCGGTCCTTTTGTTGAAGATACACGGACCACTATCGTCGATGTTGGTGGCTTCATTATGGACACAGAAATCTTTCAGGTGTACAACATGACCATCTTCCTAAACAATGAGGACAACGTCACGGTAGCTCTGGATGTTACCTACTATGATGCAGCAGGCGATGATATATACAGTGCTGGAATGCTTCTAGCAAATAGGTGGGATGGGTCTCAGATACTGCCACACCCAATCTACTGGAACAATGCAACTTTCACTTATCCCTATCAGGGTTGGGGTGAAGGTCCAGCATATGCTGGATTCTGTGTGTATCTTGTTGATAACAACACACAGGGTGCAACGAATGAATACACAGACTATCCTGTGGATCTCACCATAGAATGGGTGAACACATTCAATGACTACTATGAAAGTATCGAAAACTTCGATGTTTCAACAGGAGCAGCACACACCAATATTACGCTACCATTACCTGGCGGCTTAGAGGAGTACCACGGAATCATGTTGAACACAACTCCAGGTACTTGGTACAATGTGTCTATAATGACTGGAGGTTTAAATGACTTGGACGTTGGTCTCTTCAGTTTCTACGATAGCAAGACTCACTATATTCCAGATGGTGACCTCATGGATACCTATATTGGCACTCTTTACGAGCATTCAATCCAGTTTGGAGCCATCTCGGACATGCTTCTATTGGACCTCGATGCTGATAGAGCTTCTGCTGAAGGTTTCATCTGGATCGAGATAACTCCGATGGAAACCAATCAGATTGAGATCTTGCCAATTACTCCACTTGGTCCTGATATCATGAGCATATTGGGTAGTATAGCAATTCCCGCAATCATCGGTGTAGGAGTCATAGTTGTAGTCTACATTGTATACGTCAAGAAATTCAAGTCTTAGAAACAAATATCGATCCGGTCTTGTACCGGGTCGACACCTTTTCTTTTTCCCTAATTACATTCTAGTCAAACTCTCTTGCCCATTGATTCTTATCCGCTTGTTGCTTCTATCAGAACAGGGAGATTCAATGTCCAGCAAAAAAGAGATTCCGTGGTATGCGAATGATACAATGTGGACAATTATGGAACCTATTTTGTTCACAGAGGCTCGTATTGCTCACACAGTTGCTGAAGTTGATTCTATCAAATCACTGTGTAAAATCCAAAATGACGAATCTATTCTAGATCTTTGTTGCGGGATTGGGCGTCATTCTCTTGAGTTCTCTAGGCGCGGGCACAATGTCGTAGGTGTAGATAGAACTAGGTTGTATTTAGAAAAAGCAATCGCAAGGGCACAGGAAGAAAGACTGAACATTGAATTCGTTTTGGATGACATGAGAACCTTCTACCGCAAGAAGTCGTTTGACATTGTATTGAGTATGTTCACTTCCTTCAGTTATTTCGAGGACCATGAAGAACAGATGCTAGTTCTACGAAATATCTATGCGTCTCTCAGAGCTGGAGGTCGATTCATATTGGAATCTATGGGAAAGGAAATATTGGCACGGATATTTCTGAGACAAAACTGGTCGGAATGGCCGCATGGTTTTATGATGGAAGAGAGAGAAGCCATCGAAAACTGGAGTAAGATGCACAACAAATGGATTTTCATAGAGAGGGATGGTACTGTTCACAGATTTGATGTCATCCATTGGATTTATTCTGGAGCTGAGATCAAGAAAATGTTGGAGAAGGTTGGATTCTCTGACATCAGAATCTATGGAGGTCTTGATGGAAGACCCTATGATAATGAAGCCGCTAGACTTGTGGTTGTAGCAACAAAGTGAACCAATTGGAAACCCTTTTCATAGCTGCTGCATAGGGCATTGGGAGTGAGAAGAATGTTTCTAACACGTTCAGAGGACTACCCCATTGATCAAATGATAGATGTCGCATCTGGAAGAACCCGTGCAGATATGGTATTGAAAAACGCCAATGTTGTGAACGTGTTTACAGGCGACGTGACCAAGGGAGATATTGCAATTCATCGTGAATTCATAGCTGGAATTGGTGATTATGTTGGAAAAGAGGTGATTGACCTCAAAGGTAAATTTGTAGCACCCTCATTTATCGATGGTCATGTGCATGTCGAATCATCCATGGTTATGCCAATCCAGTATGCTCGTGCAGTTGTCCCACATGGTACTGGAGCAGTTATTGCTGATCCTCATGAGATAGCGAATGTACTAGGTACTGAGGGCATCTTGTACATGAGTAAGAGTATGCGAGGCGGCGCTCTGGAGTTCTACATGATGCTACCCTCCTGTGTTCCAGCAACGGATCTTGAAACAAATGGTGTCGCTCTTGATTTTCTTGATATCAAGCCACTGATGACAGAACACTATGTCTTGGGTCTGGCTGAAGCAATGAATTATCGTGGCGTTATCTATCGTGATCCCGATATACTAGAGAAAATACGTGTGGCATTAAGAATGGGTAAATTGATTGATGGTCATGCTCCAGAGTTGCGAGGCTTGGATCTCAATGCTTATGCAGCAGCAAGAATCTCATCAGATCATGAGTGCATAAGTATTGATGAAGCAACGGCCAAGTTAGCAGCAGGATTACACATTCACATTCGCGAGGGTTCTACTGCAAAGAACCTACAAGACCTAGCTCCCCTGATTCAACCTCACACTGCCATGTTCTGTAGCTTTGTAACCGACGACCGAAATACTCTCGATCTTCTTGAACGAGGGCACATCGATAGTATGATCCGTGATGCAATTGAGTTGGGGGTCGATCCAGTATTAGCTATCAAAGTTGCTACACTTTCAACTGCAAGGCACTACGGTCTCCAGTATGTGGGCGCTGTGGCCCCTGGATATCATGCTGATTTGGTGGTACTAGATTCACTTGAGAAAATCAATGTAAAGATGGTCTTCAAACAAGGTGTAATAGTAGCTAAAGATGGAAAGATGATCAAGGATTTTGGGATTGAAGAGCAACCTCGGTTAAGACGCTCAGTTAATATTCACTATCTGCAGCCTGAAGATTTCCAAGTGAAGGCTCGTGGAAATCAGATGAATGTGATTGGTATGATTCCTAATCAGTTAATCACAGAACGACTGATTGAAGACACAAAGATAGAAGATGGTCTTGCAGTTCCTGACATTGATCGGGATATCACTAAAGTCGCGATTATCGAGAGGCATAATGCCTCAGAACCTCGCTCGATTGGATTTGTAAAAGGGATGGGTATCAAAGAAGGTGCTTTGGTGTCCTCGATTGCCCATGACAGTCATAATATAGTCGCAGTGGCTACAAACGATGAGGACCTCATACATGCTGCAATCCAAATCGTACGAATGCAAGGTGGTATTGCAATCGCAAAAGATGGTAAGATTATTGAATCACTCCCATTGCCTATTGCTGGTCTCATGTCTGACCAATCGATTGAACATGTGAGTGGAAAACTCAAGAACCTTAAGAAGGGAGCAAAAAGCCTCGGTACACCATTAGACGAACCCTTTATGGCAATGGCTTTCTTATCGCTCCCTGTTATACCTAAACTCAAGATAACGGATCTTGGCTTGGTCGATGTGGAGAGATTTCGATTGATTGACCTCTTTGATGTCACTAGCTAGATAATTCTTCAAGACTTTGCTTGAGGGAGAGATGTAATTTCTCTCTTGCATCTTTAAGCTGTTTCCGCTTCTTGTTTCCAACAAATATTGCCATTAATGATCCAATGAATACTAGGATGGTACCAAATAGAAATGCTCCCAATAACATGGGCAGAAATATCGGATTTGGCAAACTAAGAAGACCAAAGAGGAGTCCTCGAAATAGTAAATGAGCTACTTCAATGACGAGTATCACCAAAAGAGTGATTCCAGCTCCCAGTTGCCGTTCGTGAATGTAAACCTGCAATGCCGATTGAAGTAGTATTGCTGATAGCAAGTTACCAAGAATGCTTAGGAGCAAAAGGGTGAGAGGCATTGTGAACCATAAGGGCAATTCAAAGAACGTAATTGCTGGAATACTCCATGGAGTTAGAAATTGGAAATATAGCATTCCAAGGAAGAATATCAATTCAAAAACCATCATAATGATAGCTCCCAAACCAGTAATACGCAGGATCATGTTGTCAATTCTATCTGCCCAATCCATATTTGCCAGTTTTAGGTAATCCTCATTGAGTGGCTTCGCCCAATCGCTCTCAGTGATACATGCTGTCTTGCTGCAATTGACAATCGTGAGAAGTTTTCCACCATATTCTCCTACTCTTTTTTGTTCACACTCCTCACAAATGAGATCTCCACATATATGACAAACTTCCTTTGCAAGTGTTCCAGGGTGATTAACACAATCTCTGCTCTGGCTAGAACCAAGAATTGGTGACGCACAATATTCACAACGGTTGACCTTGTCCTGATTGAACACAGTGACCGGTCCACCGCAAACGGGACAGAGAACCTTTTCTTGGATAGTATCTGTTTCGGTCAATAGCCTGCCCCCCAAAATGATTGTGCGTGTTTTCTCTTCAGTTCACGCTGTTTCTTCTCATAGTCACGTCTAAACTGCTCTCGACGCCTAAGCTCTTCTCGCTGTTTTTGTTGAGTAGCTCTTTGATAATCTTCCCAAGATCGGACTGATGGTCTGAGCTTTGACTCCTTGACCTTCATCTTTTGACGAGTGGCAAGACTCTTTACTCGAGCGTTGTCCACTGATACAAAATCAGTATTGCTTATGATTTTAGCAGCTTCAATTGTCACAGCAATAAGTCCCGCATAGAAAAGAATTGGTATGATGATGATTGCACCGAGTAGCATCAGGGCACCAGCTAACAACGGTATAGCAATTATTATGATGACAATTAGAAGAATCGCACCAGCACAACTATCACTACCTCCACCGCCACCTCCTGACTTTCCAATGCTAGCTAGAAGCTCAAGTGGAAGCCTCCAGAGATGTTTCATTGCATTTCCATAAACCCCAAGGAAATTTTGATACATTCTTCCTACTCTGGCAAATCTCCCTCCAGCAGATGAGAAAAGACTGTCAATTGGAATTACCAATGATGCCGTTGTAACAGCAGGTCGGTATCTTCCCTCGAAACATTTACGGCAGAGATACACAGCAGAACCTTCCCATTTTTCATCGACTGGAGGTTCTTGAACAGTAAGACATTGTCTACAGAAATGGTTTCCACACACATTGCAAGTTGTTGCCGCTAGGAATTCCTCATGATTAGCACATGGTATAAACACACTACTTACCCCAAGAACTACACCGCAATAATCACAACTCACTGTATTATCATCCTTGACCTTGGTTAGAGGTGTAGCCCCTCCACAATTGGAGCATAGGATTGCCATTCCCTCCTCTGTGACAATTTTCCGTATATCAAGTATCTTCTTCTCATCATCTGGAGAGAGCTCTGAAACTCCATCTGGAGCGAGAAGCACTGGTTCTAGAGGAGTCGGCATCAGACCCGCTTCAATAAGCCTAGCTTGTGCTCGGTCGCGTACAATAGTAGCTCCGGCCGGAGGTATAACTTTCTTCCAGCTTATGAGAAGGTACAGAATAATCAAAGACTGAGATGCAACGATAAATACTGCAACATTTCCAATTGCTATCTCAAAATTGTCAATCCCAAACAGCGTAAAATTCCAAGAGTATGTTATCCCTTGGATGTAGAGTAATAACGCGCACAACGCAATAGCAATGATACTATACAACACTTGCGCTATAACAGCCCATCTTCTCAAATCATCCACATAGTTTCCAATTACAAGGCAGGGAAAAGCTACTCCACCAAGGATCAACAGAGTATAGAGGTATCCTATTGAACCCAATGTTCCGGTTATAGTTGCTATGAATATCCCCGCCGTGGCAATCACACCAAAGATTCCGAAAGTCATCTGAATAATGCCTATTAATCGAAGTCCCATAGGTCTGTCAAAGATTGTGTAGACCTTCTTTTCCTCCTCGGACAAAACATCAATCCCCATACGCGTAACTCAAACCTCTGGATTTGATATTGCTCATTTAGACTGAGGACTTAAAATGTCTACGGCTGCTTTGAGTCTTGAACTAACAACTCTCATAAGGATGTTTTACATAATTCCGCAAACTGCGTGATAGCTATGACTGAGATTCCGATGCCCGGTGATTATGGAGCGCCTGAGCGACAACCTCCACCACAAGAGAAAGGCTGTTGCTCTCGATGTTGTGAATGCTGGATGTGGCTTTTAGCAGGATGTGTCCTGATATTTGTGATATGGATCATCTTGGCTTTGAGCATGGGATTGTGGTTCTTTGGTCTCTTTTGATAAAACAATATTAAATCCATTAATTTATAACCACCCTGAGAGAGTACGCCAATTATCTGACTCATGGAGTAACGAACTCTGTGGCCGACTCTGAAGAAGACAACAATCTATACCCCACCCTTGACGGTGGGCGTATTGATCGAATTATGAGAGCACTGGAGCTTACACAGGGTGTTGAAATTGCACGACGTTACCTCGCAATGAATGCCTTCGATGGCGCACTTACAATGCTAGGGCTAATTCTGGGTGGACTGATCACAATCAATCCTGCCCATGTAGCTGAAGCAGCCCTCCAATTCAATGCGATTCTCCTTGCAGCTGCAGGAACAAGCATTGCGATGGCAATTTCAGGTTTTAGTGGATCATATCTCACAGAGAGTGCTGAGAGAGACCGTGAAGTGGATGAACTAGGTAAAGCCATGCTGACTGACATGAGCGATACTATGTATGCAAAAGCCACTAGAACAACCTCAGTTGTTGTGGCTGTTGTTGATGGTGCATCTCCTGCAATAGCTGCGTTTATCATTATCATACCCCTCTTCTTTGTACCTTCTGGTATGCTTGATTATCGAGTCGCATTCTACATGGCTATAGCAATTTGCATGGCTCTATTATTCGCTCTGGGACTTTTTCTTGGCGCAGTATCGAAGAAGAATATGTGGTCCTATGGAGCAAAGACATTGTTTGCTGGGATTATGACCGCCATTCTTATGTTCATCATTTCTCTGCTCACAGGTGCGAGTGGATAGACAATGTTCACTGACTTGCCTAGGGAGCGATTAGCGTTTCTACCAACACCTCTTCATAAATTGAAGAATCTTGGAGAATCCATTGGACTGAATCATCTTTGGATAAAGAGAGATGACCAGACTGGTGCTGCATTTGGAGGTAACAAGACACGCAAACTTGAGTTTGTCGTGGGCGATGCAAAAGTGAACAGGGCAGACACTCTTGTTACTGTCGGTAGTGTTCAGAGTAATCACTGTCGTCAGACTGCTTCAGTCGCTGCATCTATGGGAATGCGATGCATTCTTCTTCTGGCTGGAGAGGAGCCAGAAACTTACACTGGAAATGTCCTACTTAACAGATTCATGGGTGCTGAAATGAAGTTCTTTCCTGACGATGCACCAATGATGCTCAACAAACGCCTGGATGAGATTATGAACACACTCACAGAATTTGGGCTTACACCTTATGCGATACCTGCAGGAGCCGCTTTCCCTGTGGGGGTAATTCCTTATGCGTTAGCCATGCAAGAGTTAAAGACCCAATTTGACGAATACAATACA
Organism: Candidatus Thorarchaeota archaeon; assembly: GCA_016839345.1. Next base: position 62,837 of record JAEOUL010000163.1, read on the forward strand.
TTTCCTGAGAAGATTATCGTAGCCATGGGGACTGGTGGTACTCAAGCAGGTCTGATAATTGGTGCACACATGCTTGAACTTGATGTCGATATCATAGGCATAACTGTATCAGAATCTGCTGAAGAATCTAAGGAGCGAATTCAGAATCTTATTGAAAGGACCATCGAAACATATCCTGAAATTGGTAGCTTTAAACCGAAGATAACTATCGATGACAGTTTCATTGGCAAAGGATATGGAATACTTGAGGATGGTGTGGTTAGCGCTATCGAGATGTTTGCCAAAATGGATGGCATCATCCTTGATCCAGTTTACACAGGAAAAGCGGGTCTTGCATTAATACGGTATGCTCTTGCTGGAGATATATCAGCCAATACACCGACACTCTTCTACCACACTGGTGGTCAGCCTGCACTGTTCACTTATTCAGAACTTGGATGAGGATCGAATGCAACAGGTCAGTGGATCTAGACGCTTGTATCGGCTGAGTTGTTGAATAAAACTACTCGATATCGAGCCCTGTTCTCCTTCACCTTCTGAATTGCCTCGTTCACTTCTGACATAGGCATCAACTCCACCTTGGGTATGATGCTATGCTTCTGTGCGAACGAGAGCATTTCCCACATTGTAGCTCGATTGCCTAAGAAGGAACCTGTGATTGACAGTTGGTGCGCTACTAGGTCTGTTGAATTAAACTCAACATCCGGGAAACCAACTAGGATGAACCGCCCATTTTTCTTCAAGGTGTTCAAGAGCAGCTCCCATTTGATCTTTTCACTGGCAGTGCATAACAAGAGGTCAAAGCTGAACTCGGCCTGCTCCAAGCTATCTTTGTCATTGGCAACAATAAAGTGGTCTGCGCCAAAATCGAGCGCTTGCTTCTTCTTCTCAGGAGAGGAGGAAATTGCGGTGACTTCATAGTCTAAGGCACGTGCGAATTGTAATGCTAGGTGGCCTAAACCTCCGACTCCGATGATTCCAATCTTCTGCTTCTCTTGGGTTGCATATGAGCGGAGTGGTGAATAGACTGTGATCCCTGCGCACATGAGCACCGCGGCCACCTCGGAGGGCATGGATTCCGGCAATGGGTAGGCAAAGCGACTATCCACTTTCACAGAGGAAGCGAACCCACCATATGGAACCCATGTTCCTGATTGGACAATGTCCATGCAGAGCTGTTCTTCACCCTGTAAGCACCACTTACACTTTTTGCATGATCTCCCCTGCCACCCGATACCTACCCGGTCTCCTACCTTTAAATCAGATACTGCTTGACCTATGGCAGAAATACGGCCAACGATTTCGTGACCAGGGACAAAGGGAAAAGCGGTGATTCCATAGTAGTTCTCAATGGCGTGGATATCGGTATGGCACACACCACAGTGCGTGATTGAAACCCTGACATCATTTTCTCCCAGTTTGGGCGGTTCGTAAGTGAATGATTCGAGTGGTTGTCCCACGCCTTTTGCTGCGTATCCAGAAACCTTCTTAGAAGACATCCATAGCACCTTTTCTGTTCTATTCTAAATATACAAACAAAGCTGGATTTGAAATAATTTCCTCTTGCTAAATAATTCTCTGCTGATGCACTTACAGCCTTCCTCTTAGTGATAGGACTCTTCAAATAGTCGGAACTTTGTTGAGTTCTACTTTTCTGAACGTTTAGCAACGGATACTATGATGCCAAGTAAGCAGTATAGTATCATGATTATCACTGGTACAACTTCATCCAGAATTGAAGCGTTATAGAATGCTACTGCTCTCGAGGCTTCCACATAGTATGTGAGAGGAAAGAAGTATGGAACCCAAGCGATGTATGATGGCATTTGACTCAAGGGGAACAACAGCCCGGATAGGAACATCTGGGGGAGGATGAAAACAAGCATAAGCTGTATCACCTGTAGTTCGTTCTTCATCCGAACAGAAATTGCGAGTGCAAGTGTGACAGATCCTATTGCCAAGAGAATAACTAATGGGACCAACACTAAGATGGAAGAAAGTATTCCTGGAGAGATGTAGATTATTACAATGCTAATGACCATCGTCTGAACCAGGAGAACTCCAATAAACGCAACTGAGTACCCGAGTACGATTTCGAGATCCGACAGAGGCGTACTTTGCATTCTCTCTAATGTGCCCTGTTGCCTCTCTCTTAAGAAGAAAATTCCTGGAATCAAAAAACCAAAGAATACACTCATGAAGCCAATAATCGCTGGACCCATAATCTCTATCATTGACATTCCAGCTTCTCCATAGACATATGTAAGGTCAATACTCGTTTCACTCTCTCGTCCGAAAGTTTGCGAGATGGACTCAGAAAGTGACAGCTGAATTGCTGATAATGCTGAAGCAGCTTCTGCAGTCTGTATACCATTAATGAATAGCTCAATGGGTTGTTCTTCACCATTGATTGTAGCCTGTGTGAAATCAGAACCCACGTAGAGTCCTGCTACTACTGCTCTGCTTTCGAGTAACTCAATTACTTCATCACGACTGTCACATAGAGTGACAGATACATTACCATTTTCCAACAATTTCTCTTCGAAAATCTCTCCAATGATAGTTGTGAGTCCCGCATCTTCATTGACAAGCGAGAGGTTGAATGAGAGGTCAAAAGGACTTGGTGGTTGGGGTACGGAGAATGTTATGTTACGTTGCATCTCAACACCGCTGCTTCCGAAGACTTCACTAGCCGCCTGTGTAGTGACATTTCCTATTGTTGCCATAATATAGTTAGCTTCCACCTCACTAGTCACATTAACATGTAGTTCTAGTGTGACATTTCCACCCGTTAGAAGACCCTCTGTGAAATCGAAGGGTAATAGGAGAACAGCTTGAATTGATTCTCCAAGATCATCAAAGGCAGTAGTATGAGACCTTTCAAAGACTGTCACATTCTCATGGTCTTCGAATAGAGATGATACAGTGGCTCCGAGACTCTCTTCAAGAGGAGTATCTTGGATGCACACTGCGGTCGGGACATTTGCAACATCTCCTGAAAGAATGAATGACCACATGAATGTGATGAGAAGAGGAGCAAGGACCATAAGAACAAGAGTTGGTCGGTCTCGACGAATTTGACGGAAGATTCGACGTATCATTGTACCAATACGGTGAGAGCTGATATGGCCACTCATTGTCGTGACCTCCTGACAAAATAAGCGAAAGCCTCCTCTAGACCTGGTTGTTTCACAACAATGTCCTTTACCTGAAAATTCGCTTTTGTCAAAGACTGGAATATTCTGAATTTGATATCACTGCTTGCTGATTTTACTATGAACCGGTTGCCTCTGATTTCGACAGGAGCCGTACTCTCCAGGATGTTTCTGAGTAGAGCTGAATTGCTTGGGTCAATAGTACCTGTAATTGTACTCTCTAGCGGAAGTGAACCAATCAGGTCATCTGGATGACCATGGGCAATCAGTTTTCCTTCGAAGATCATAGCAACATTGTCACATCTCGTTGCCTCATCGAGATAGTGTGTTGTCATGACAATTGTTTTGCCTTCATTAGCAAGATTGTGGAAATGATCCCAGAATTCCATTCTCAATTCTGGACTAACCCCAACTGTTGGTTCGTCAAGGAATATTATTTCGGGATCATGAGCTATTGCACAGGCAAGACTCACTCGTTGAATTGTTCCACCACTGAGCACATCCACAGTACGGTCTAGTGATTCTGTAATCCGAGTAAGTCTTGCTGCCTCCTCGACTAATTTCTTTCTTTTTTGAGGATCCTTGACTCCATAGCTCGCTGCAAAGAAATCTAGATTTTCTCGCGCTGTCAAATCTGGGTAGAGCGATTTAAGCTGGGTCATGTATCCAGTGCAGGCTCGCTCTTCTGTGGAAAGACGATTTGACTGTGTTTCTCCAATGTAGCAAGTACCACTTGTCGGGATCAGAATGCCAATCATCATTCGCACGAGAGTAGTCTTTCCTGCACCGTTGGGTCCCACCATACCCAGAATCGATCCTTGAGGAACATCAAGAGAAACATTGTCAACAGCAACAATATCCTCGAACCGTTTAGTCACATTGACAGCCCGAATCAACTCATAATCCTCCAGATGATTTGGTTTACAAAATGCATTTTGCAGATTTACGATTACTAAATCATTCAGCGAATGATTTATTCAACCAGCTAATTAGTTAGCACATTCTTTGATTTGTGTCTTCTTAATCGATGAGTTTCCCTGCCTACTACGTTAGTAATCCTTATCACACGACTCAGCAAATTTGAGAGTAGATTAAATACCCTTCACTTGTACATGAATCCAGTACGATGGGGGCATTTGTATTGCAGAACGAAATGGATCTTTTCAAAGAGGCTTTTGACGAACGACTAGCTGCTGCTACAAAGGAGAAAGTTAGGATAGTTCTAAAGGAGCAATATGCTGACGCTTTTGATGTTCTCTCTGATTGCGAGAACGCTGATTTAATCCCTGGGATCATTGGCCCACCGGGTACCGGAAAAACACTACTGCTCAGAGCATATGCTGAAAAAAGCGGAAGAACCCTGTATTGGGTGACCGGCGACGAGGGTGTCCGACCCTCTCACCTTACAGGCGCATTCAATCCAAGTATAGTATTAAACAAAGGGTTCACACTTGAAGCGTTTGAACCTGGACCCTTGCTCAAGAGTATGGTTTACGGTGGCGTATTCGGTCTAAATGAAGGCAATCGACTCAGCGAGTATGTTCAGAATTCATTGTTAGACCCATTTGAAGAGAGATCAATCAATGTGCAGCGGTTAGGTAGGATTCGTGCCAGTGATGGATTCTTCCCCTGTCTCACAATGAACCCAGAAGAGATGAGTGGGGCACATAGACTCAGTGAAGCGTTAAGAGACCGTATCCGTGTTTGGATCAGGCTTGGATATCCGCGCAAAGAAACAGAACTGGAAATTGTAAAGATGAACTGCCCAGAGTATAAACTGAGTGACGCAGTTCTCGAGAAGGTCTATGGTCTTGTATCATCAACAAGAGTAAGCACAGACATAGAGATACCAGCGAGTATTAGAGCTGGGATATCGATATCGCGACTGGCCGCACAAATGACAAAAAGAAAGAAGGAGAAAACTATCTCTCACGCAACGTTATCAAAAGCCGCTACATATGTATTAGTCGGGGCTTTACGATTTCGACCAGGAATTGATCCCGAGCCAGCTGTTAACTCATTGGTAAGGAGGACTCTGGGGAGTTAATAATATGGCTGCACAGCCTAAGATTACTCCAATTCCAAGTAATGCCCCCCCATTTGCACATGAATTTACGAAACGAATGAGAGCGAGAAAAGACGTAACTAAAAAACCAAGTGTGCGCCAGACCCAATCGATACCCCAGTTGCTCTCAGCCAGGTACTTCAGAAATGGCAAGCTTACACTAGAGGATTTTCTTGATGCCGCCGTATTCACGACATTCCCTCCAGACCAAGAGATAGCTCGTGAAATTGCAGAGGATATTCTTCTTGGTCGTGAAAAGGTCACACGTCCCAAGTTGTCTGATAAAGAAAGAGCAGAACTTACAGCTACAGCTCAAAAGCAGACAGATGCTCTGAAAGCAGTCATGGAGCAGATTCGACGAGAGCAAGAACTGGCTAAGATAATCAAGAAAGACAAAGTCAAAGCTGGCTATGAATACTTGCAAGACCTTCAGCAGAACGGTGATCAACAACTATACCAAGCTGCAACAAACTATCTAACAGATGGTGATATAGTCCTTCGAGGAATAACAAGCAATGAAGAGCTCAAGGAGGTTGCGGGAAACCAGCTGCTTGACAAAGCAGGAGTGTTAACCTCACAAGATATTCTGAATTCTCCAACACTTGATGTACTAGATGATTTGTGCGAAACTTCCAATGCAGCAGAGCAACTGGCTTCCAAAGCATTGCGTGGAGATGAAGATGTCAAGGACGAATTCTCAAAACTGTCTCAACGTGATACATCCACAGCCGCAAGAGCCCTTCGGCATATTGAAGAAATGCAGAGTCTCGATCAGCAGACTCGAGAAGAACTCGATGAAATATTGCAGAACGAACTTGATAATCTAAGTGAAGCCGCTGATTATTCAGCGGAGATGAACAGAGTTCCTAATAACATTGATCAACACATTATGGATGCACCCAATCAATATTCACTGAGTGATGCCGCTGCTTTTTCTGAAAAGATCAAGAAACATACTGGCCAAGATATCATGGATGATATCTTAGAAGCATACAACGAGCAGTATGACAACGGTGGCCACAACAATGTGGACATGCGCCAACTTGCAGATACTGCTCATACTAATGAGAACTGGGATAAACTAGTGGAAAAGGAAACAGAATCAACTATCCAAGACGCAAACGCACGATCATCGCCATCTGACTTCTTAAGATCAGCAGTTGCTCAGGGAGTGGGGATGGCAGAACAACTACCAACTCAGCATGCAAAGCAAGAATGGAAAAAAGCCATGCAGAAGCTTTCTGATGCTGCAGTTGAGAGTTCTCCAACAAAGACACATTTACGAAACACCGTAAAACAATTGTCAAGAATGGGGCAAGTTCCTTCAAAAGACACCATCCGTTCTGCTGGCGAACGACTTGGGATGACAGAAGCCGAGATTCTTGAGTTATTGAATCCTTCTTACGAGGTGATCAAGAAACTAATAGAAGCTGGGGTAAATGACTTTGATAGACTTCATAATTTGATATCTGCAGCTGGACTTAATCATCAACAGATGAAACAACTTGCAGATATTGCTGCAAAGCAAGAGAATCAAAATGCGCTCGGTGCTATCGCTCATGAGGACCTCCACGCAGCTTTGGGAACCAGCGGAAGTCCTGGAAGGTCATATGGATATTCTCCACAGCTACGATATGGTCAAGGCGCTGGTAGTGATGCTGGACAACAGCCCTATGATAAGGACCGAGCACAGATGGCTATTGGAGGTCTCTTGGGAGGTCCTGCAACAAATATCGTAAGAATATGGTATGCATATCGGGATCAGTTGCCTGATGAACTAAAGAAGCAGCTTCGAGAGATTGCAAAGAGACTGCTGATTGACCTAGGGATGAGATACGCTCGTCAAACAATGGGAAGTAGTATGCTCGGAGGAATTCAGGAGTCTACTACGGTTCGCCCCTTTAGAATTGGGGATGACATGGACTTGATAAACCTCGAAGAGACGATTGACTCTCTACTCACACAGGGTCGGACGAACTTCAAGGTGGTTGAAACCTCGGACTTCCTTGTGACTGAAACGTATCAGGGACACAGAGCCTTCTATTGGGCATTGGACAAGAGCGGCTCTATGGATTCTGCTGAGAAGCTCGGAATGCTCGCGATATCAGTAATGGCAGGACTATACGGAGTCAAGAAAGATGATTTTGGTGTCGTTCTCTTTGACCATGAAACTCACGTTGTTAAGAGGATGGCTGAGAAGTCTGTATCTGTGGAAAAGGTTGCATCTGACCTACTCGAGGCACGAGCTGGAGGAGGGACAGGAGGAGCAATCTCCATTAGACTGGCTCTAGAGAACTTTGAGGACACCCGTGCAAAGGAGAAGATTTTCGTGTTCTCGACGGATATGTTCCTGAGTGATCAACCGCAGTGTGAAGAGCTTGCAGAGAGGATGAAACCACTCGGAATCAAGATGATCATTCTAGTTCCAAAATCTTCATACAATCCACAGGCTGCTGACAGTCTGGCTAAGAAAGCGCATGGAGTAGTACTTGACATAGCATCAATTGATGAACTGCCTGAGAAACTGCTTCGTGTCACTAACTACTAATCACATGAGAGAATAACCAGTTCTCTCTGTCAAGGATTTTTCCTTGCTCTCACATACCCAGAATTTGTAAGCACATATGTAATCTTCAGTTCCTCTCAAATCAATAAGTCGTGAGCTGAAAAGTCGACGCATCAGTCTCATATATCTAAAGAAAGGGTCTCCGGCGGGTACAATTTCAGCGACGCAATTCACTTGGAAACTCTGTGCTTCGGGTGCAGCTTTCTGAGTCCAAAAGAAATTCAATGAAACCCTCGGGTCACGAAGAATATTGAGGTAGGTTTGATCACCATACATCTCGACAGCTCCGAATCTAAACCTGTCAATCTTCTCGTCGTCTAGCATTATTTGTTGATAGAGTTCTATCCTTTCCTCAATGGTTTCCTCAAATGGTCTTCCTTGAAATGAAAGTTCAGCTCCCTCTAGCTCCAGAATCCTATCTTCTAGCGCCTCATCGGTGAGAGTTAGTCGAATGATTTTTTTCGCAGAGTTAACTGGAAAGATTCCAGTTGAGTTGAGAGTTGAAACTGTAGGTTTCATAAGAGTGGCTTCATAGAGTCTCTGTAATTTTTCATTAGTGTCTCGTGCACCTTCGAGTGTATTGACAATTGCCTCGTATATCATGTCTGGAACAGCATTCAAGGGAAATGAAACATTCAGTCCACTGATGTCAATCTCAATCCTTCTCAATTCTCGGTCGATAAATTTGATCGAGGAGGGTTTATCATCTGACACTCAGCATCAACACCGTCTAACTGCTTTTGCATCTTCTCAGATGTTCTATTTAACGATATGTCGGACCATTGTAATCCACGGAAAAACATCATAAGCGGGTCTGCATGATTCTTTTCAAGTACCTTATAGAAAGTGAGGCATGAGAAACATGGTTGATGTTGTTGATGTATTCGAGATTGACTCACAAGCAAAGATGCTTGAAATTAAAAGCGACACAGTTCAAGTAGACACAACTAAGGTACTAGTGTTTGTTGTACATGAATCCAAGACAGTATATCTCTGGAGAGGGAACAAAGCGAACATTTTCGAGAAGCTGATGGGAACTAGGGTAGCAGCGCAACTAAGCCATAGGTATCCAGATTATAGGATTCGACCTATCAAAGAAGGAAACGAACCCTCAGTTTTCTTACATCTTATAGGTACAAAACTCACGAAGTGAGTTCACCAGAAAACACTTAGTCGAGTGCATGAAATAGCTCATGTGGTCTAAGTGCGTGACATCAACCGCCTTGCATATCTGAGTAGAATCCGCAACGTGTGGAGAGGTCTCTTCTCTCGTACAAATATCATTGAACACCTAGACTCAGATATCTGGATTTCTACCTCAGAGATTGCTTCGCGAATACATTTGACAACTCATACAGTTCTTTACCATTTACGAAATATGGAACGTGAGAAGGTCGTTGAACGTGATTCTGAAGGAAAGGGCTGGCGTCTTGGTCCATTTGAACAGAGTGAGTTATCAGAGTTCATTGTAACAAAACGGAAACGCAAGAAGAAATGAGAGGTCAGTTTCTAGTAGGTAAAATCCCCTTCTTCCATAACACAACCAGTATGATAATCACGCACGCAGAAATTGCTCCTACTAAGACATAGAATCCAAGGACTTCAAAACCATCTTGATACCATATTGATACCCTTACCCATGTAGAATTGACAACCATATTTCCAACTGAGTCATAGAGGATGATGGTGCAGTTGTACCAGAATGTATACACATTCTCTGGTGGTGGCATGACTTGAACGGTGATTCTATCCACCCAAACTCCTGAGTCAATCTCAGTGCCATTGATGATAACAATATACGAATCGGGATTATCATCAAAGGCAATCCAAGTTAAGTCGAATGGTGACCAATCAACAAGAGCGTTAGGATGAACGTAAGGAACCTCCAGTATCACAGGTGGAGAATCATCGACCAGGAATGTGTAGGTTGCTGATGCCATGTTTTCAGCAGTATCATTGACATAGACTCTGAGAATATGCTCCCAATCTCCTGAGGGCAAAAAGACGGGTCCTGTCATTGATTGGTTGACTCCTCTATCCCAATTGTAGATTATTGACAATAGGTGTAAGTCTGTTGCAGTTATAATGACCTGTGTACCTGATTTGTATAATGATCCATTGTCAAGAGAATCAAGATAGATTACAGGTATTGTGTCATCACCAATGAACTCAAAGGTGACATTCTGTTCTCTGGAGAATGAATCGTTGGCAAAGACTGTCAGGTAATGAAGTGTTTCTCCAGCTGGTAGATATGTCTGAAAGGGCTCACTCCAGTTGGACAACTCGGACTCTGAATCCCATTTGTATAGTACCGTGCTCGTGCTTGCGTCTTTGACATCTATGTCTATGATACTCCCAGACTGTCTGGCGGTCCCATTGACTAGGTCTCGGAGTGATATGTCAGGGGCATCATCATCTACGGTAAACATGAAGTTGGTTTCAATCCAGTTGCCTGCAGCATCATCCGCATAGACATGCAAGGTGTGTTGACCATCACCACTGATAAGCTGCGTAGAGTATGGATAGTTCCATACGTGCAGTATCTCCTCATCATCCCAGCTATAGTAGACATCAGTTAGATGAATATCTGTTACGGTCACATTGATGTCTATACCAGACTGATGTAGTGAGTTGTTGGTGGGCGTTGTCAACTCGATCTCGGGAGATGTCCCATCTGACACGAAATAGAACATAGCACTCGTCCAAGTATCAGAAGTGTCATTTGCATAGACATAGAGATAATGACCAACCTCGCTCGTTCTTGCCATCAAATCATATGGTGATTCAAAGGTTTCATTCTCAAGCATCAAATTCCATCGGTATAAAACATGACTCACTGCGACATTGTCGGTGACTTCGATATCAATCAATGAGAATGGTATCACGATTGATTCATTGGCTGGACTAACAAGGGTGATTACAGGTGCAGCGCCATCATCTGCAAGAATGATGCCCTGCCCAGAGGTAAGAACTCGTTCATCATATATCCTTGAAATTGGGATGACTATCAATATCAGAATGAAGATAGCAATTAACGAAATCCCTTTTCTCAATCCAGTAAGCCTCCTGAATCATAAATTGAACTCCACTAATAAGCTCTGTCAGTCTGTGGAATAGAAGTACATATCTTAGTCATGATAATCCCAAAAATATAGCGAGTGAAGTAGAGATGAGAGCGATTGTCCGGCAACCTGGAAAGAGGTTCAGAAGTTGTTTATCGGATCACCCACTTCATCACACTATTAGTCTTGAGCTAGCCCTAGAACAGCATACTATGTATTGTCGCACTCTTGAGGAATTTGGAGTTGACCTCATAATACTGGAACCCAATGATGACTATGCTGATTCATGTTTTGTAGAAGACACAGTTGTAGTACATGAAAACCGGGCGATTATAACTCGAATGGCAAGAGAAAGTCGTAGAGGAGAGAGTGAAGCAGTCGAGAGTGTTTTATCAGAATACAAGAAGATTAGTTCAGTGAAGGAGCCGGGTACACTTGAAGGAGGCGATGTGATTCATCTTCCTGATTCACTAATTTGTGGCATCACAAAGAGAACTAACCATGATGGAGCCTCTCAAATGGAATATTGGTTGAAAACTTATGTCCATAGGATTGAAGATCCTGCTATCATGCACATCAAGAGTCATGTCACGTATCTTAACAAGAATACAATTGTGTGCAATCCCAAATATGTGAATCAACCTGTACTGGACCCCTTCACTAAAATTGTACTCCCACCTGAGGAATCACACTCAGCAAATACATTAACAATTGGGGATGTTGTTCTCATGTCAGCCCGCCATGACAAGACAGCTGTCTTAGTGAAAGAGGCAGGATTTGATATTATCCAACTTGACATGAGCGAGTTTGAGAAATGTGATGGTGCTTTAACCTGTCTCTCTATCTTCTTCTAGAGAAATTCGTCATAGAACTTATGCACATTATTCCAGTATATTTTCTGAAGTACATTCATGGGTAAGTCAAGTCCATTGATGAATGTTCCACCTTGATTGACAGTGTCAGAATCAGAGAAAGGCAATGGCATTTTCTTTCCATCGGTTTCAAAAAGAAGTCGGAGTGCGAGATAACGTCCCTCATAGTAATCTCTGTCAGGACCCCAAGATACACAGTCTGTACCGAAGATAATGCGGTCTTGATATTTTACAAAGAACTCCTTGGCTTTTTCTGGATCTTTACTAAGCTCTCTTGACAACCATCTAGCAGAACTTGTATCGATATTGAAATTGGGATAAGTGTCAAACCACCTCGCCAGATTTTCAAGTCTGTGTATCTCGGGTTGTGATGCGAAGTGAGCTATTTGGAGCTTCATTGATCCATGTTTCTGAAGAACTCCTTCTAGCTCCTTGAGGTCTCTCTCCTTAGAAGTGAAGTACCTATTGTCAGTATACCTTGAAGCATAGTATGTGTCAGGATCTGAGAGGTGGAGTATGAAAGGGATGTTTTCATCTTTCATAGCATCGAAGAACGGAGCCATATCGTCATCATCCATCCTAAGATTCTCAGGTGATGCTGCGGCTCTACCTCTCATGACAGGAGCAGACTGCATTTTCGCCAAATGATACCCTTCTTCTTTTAGGACTTTGATTTCCTTGATTAGTGTTTCAACTCCTGAGGTGAATCGCATTGAACCTGAGAAATACTTGGCGTAGATGAAACGCTCTGGATACTTCTCATCTGCAATCTTTTTTGCACCTAGGCTATGACAGATCAGCAGCGATTTCTGAATACCGAATTCTGTTCCGATATTGACTAGTGTATCCAGTGCTTCAGTATTCACAACATGAATATGAGAATCAAAGATGGGGTCTTTAAACGTCAGTTCAGGATACAGTTTCTACACCTATACGCCGCACAGACCTTCCCACTGAAAACTCTGTCCATATGACTATCCTGCTAATCTGGACCAGAGTCCCTCTGCTGATCGTCTTGAAACATCTGCAACATGGGCATCGGAAACCTGTGTCAGTGATCTATCCCTGACTACAACCTTCCCTTTCACGACTACATCTCTTACATCTCGGCCGCCAAATGTATTGATCAAATGACCAATGACTGAGTCAGGGGTTAAGGGTGTAGGAACTCTTGAAGTATCTAGGATTACTATGTCAGCCTGCTTCCTCTTCTCCAAACTCCCTAGATCCCGATCAAGATCATATGCACGGGCACCCTCAATTGTTGCCATCTGGAAAATCTCATCAGGACCAATTGCGCTGGGATTTCCACTAGCAAGTCTGTGTACCGTCAATGCACACCTCATGTTCTCAAATGGGTCATAAATCCAACCATCGTTTCCTAGACCCACAGTGATTCCTTTCTCAAGCATTGCTGGAACTGGTGCCACACCAACAGCGTTTAGCATATTGCTCATTGGGTTGTGTGCCACTGCGGCCCTTCTCTTAGCTATCAGATCAATTTCATTCTTGTCAACATGGACGCAATGCCCTAGGACAGTCTTTGGTCCTAAGACTCCCAATCTATCAAGACGTTCAACAGTACGTTCTCCGAAGGTTTCAAGGTTGTGATATAGATCCACAAGTCCTTCAGAGGTGTGGACAGTGATTGGAACATCTAATTGTTTTGCCTGTTCTACGGCTTGGGCTACAATCTCATCGCCAACAGTGAATGATGCATGAATACTTACCATGCCTGATACGAGGTCATCTTTTTTACATGAGTTGATAAAATCAAAATTCTCCTTGAGACCCCGGTTGGCTTCTTGTGGATCGTTTCTTTCAGTCATCTCAAAAGCTAGAATTCCTCGAATACCAACTTCCTTTGTTGCCTTGGCAATCGCATCCAGACTTCCCTCAATTGAATTGGGTCCTGAATATGTATCTGCAAACAGTGTCGAACCATTTCGTAGCATATCTGCTGCCGCAGACAGAGCACTTGCATATGCATCTTCATTGGTCAACGCTTCATCTACAGGCCACCATACTCTCTGAAGAACTTGGGCGAAGTCGATTGGTTGTTTGATGTTGAGACTTGCTCC
>JAEOUL010000069.1 GCA_016839345.1 Candidatus Thorarchaeota archaeon
ATGCATTGTATCCGGTCACTCGCACCATGAGGTTTGAGTATGCATCAGGATTTCTTTGTGCATCGCGAAGTGTTTCAGCATTAATTACATTGATTTGTAGTGCAGTCCCACCAACTTCGTTGCATGCTCGAAGCAAGGCTGCGAGTTTCTCAATGTGCTCAGATGTCTTGACCATTGAAGGACTAATCGTGATTGTCTGAGATGCTCCATTTGGAACGGTTTCAAGGTTTAATTTTCCAACAGATCGAATTGATGCTGTTGGTCCATTAGCATCCATTCCTTGGACTGCGCTCACTCCGCCTGAGAGAAATTCTCCACGTCGTCTACCATCAGGTGTTGCTCCAGTCAATGGTGCAAGTGGAATGAAGTAATTCCAGGATAAGTATCCTGCCCGATATTTTCTCCCTGTGTAGGGATTTTCGTGTTTGAAAGCTTCTTCTGCCCAAAATACCGAAAGGTCACGTGCTATCTGATCAACATAATCATCATCGTTACCAAACTTCGGAGCCTTTGTCCTCAGCAGTTGGCGAAGTTCTTCATAGCCTTCATAGTTTGATTCAAGAGCAGCCAACAGTTCTTGCATGGTCACACGTTTCTCATCATAAACCATCTTCTTGACAGCTGCCACGGAGTCAGCTAAAGTGGCAATTCCCATGCCTTCAATTGTGTTGAAATTCCAAGTGGTTCCTCCCTCATTTATATCCTTTCCACTCGCAGCGCAATCATCCATTAACGCACTTAGATAAGGGATCTGTTGGTAATTGGCTCGGAGTGTGTCCGCCATGTTTCCGGCATTCACAAGTAACTCAAGAGTTGCCTTGAGCTGTGCTTTTACTGCGGTCATGAATTCATCAAATGTGACAAAGGTCAAAGGATCACCGGTTTTAGGACCTAATTGTGAACCTGTCGCCACATCTTTTCCATCATTCAGTGCCAATTCCACAGATTTTGCTAGATTGATATTCACATCCACTGTATCCGACCTATCATTCCCTTGCATCGTATTTTCAAGGCAACCAACAATACCATAGTCCCAGGCTTCATCGCGCGGAATACCTTGCCAAACAAGACCATCTATACTATGTTCATCAAAATTCAGGAGGAACGGTGAGCCTTGAGCTCGAGATATAATCTTAGCAACCCGGATGAGAAAATCTTGTGGTGTGTTTCTATGAATTCTGATGTTTGGTTTTGGTTCGAAAAGGTTCATCTCCTCGATGACTTCGAGAGTCAGCCATGTCAGGTCGTTTGTCAGATCTTCACCCTTTGGTCCGCAACCGCTTAACGTAATTAACTGACCAAAACTGGAATTGATGCCTTGGTTGATTCCAAGACGTCCTTGGAAGTCATAGACATAGTTGTGTTTAATCCAATAGCACTGGATAAGCTCTTTTGCTTCATCTCTTGTGAGCTTGCCCTCTTCAATATCCCTATTGTAGAAGGGATACATGTATTGGTCCCAGCGACCATGGGAGAGTCCTGCACCAGGATAAGATTCGGCAGCCATGACCAACATGTGGACAATCCAGAGAGACTGAAGAGCTTCCCAGAATGAAGTGGGTGGTTCCCAAGGTACTCTGCTGCAAATCTCTGAAATCATTAGAAGCTCTTTCTTTCGTTCAGAATTCTGTTCCTCCGATGCAAGAGTTTCAGCTTTCTTGGAGTACCGTTTCCCGACATCACGCGCTGTTTCACAACTGAGAATCAGAGCTTTAATGAACTCACGATGTTTGGTAGTGATATCACCTTTCAATAGTGCTCTATATTCGTCTGCTAAACCCCGCATACCAACTTTCATTACCTTGGCATAGTTTGGAATAAGATGTCCAGGAATTGAAGAGCCAGTTCCCACGCCGTGATTGTTCAGTCTTGTTGTTTCTTTGAACCATTTATCCATCTCTTTGTTTCTTGTTGTAGTTTCAGCTTTGGTGAGAGATTTTGACAGAGCTGTATTGAAATTGAACCCTACAATGAGTTCTCCATCCAAGATAATTGTCGGCATATACTTGGTCATAACTTCATGAAAGAAGACTGCTCTCCTCATTGGAAAACCATAATTCCAATATCCATGGGGAAGATCAACCGTGATTGCCATAGCTTTTAGGGTCTGATTGATTGAAGGAAAGAATGGGTATATTGCTGGTTCATTTGCCCAATCGTGGACTGAATAGACCTCATCCCATTCTGTGCCAGTGGTAAATGCATAGGGTTCATTTGTCTCTTCACGTTCATGAAAGGAGTAGTAATGATCTCTAAGCTTCTGGACTCTTGGAGGGAGCTTTTCAGAGGGGGACCAGATTTTTACCAAGGGTGTTTTGTCATCATCAACCGTCAATGAAGGAACACCGCCAACTAATCTTGACTTATTTGTCCACCTAATAAGAGTACATATTCTGATAAAATGCATAATTATTATGCCTTGGAGTATTTTTCTGATGTTAATCATAACTTCAGTAACTGGGGGATATCTCGTGAGCTACGGATTCCAAACGATTCAGCAAGGAATTTGGAAAAACTGAAAGGCTTTCCCAAAACTAAGAAATTCAATAATGGCAGTACGACCATGCAACTGGCGCTAGCCTTAAAAGCAGTATAACTTCTCGAGGCCCTAACCGCCCGAAATCAGAATACTCAGTATCAGGAAGGCTACAGAATGAGGACAAAGAGTAGATTGTTCGCGCTCCTAATTGTCACGATGATGCTAGTAGGAGCAGCTCAGACCCAAATGCAAACACCTTTTGCTGCACAAAACGACCTAGGCCTGATCACACCGACTGAAACCCTCATAGTTTCAGGTTACGATTCTCCCAACATCTCCATTTCTTTAACAAGTCCAGCGAATGGGAGTTCAGTGTCTGGGATATTTGACATCAATATCGTAATCACATCTGATTTTGCGACTCTGAATCTAACACTCTTCATTGAAGGAGCAATCTATCCCTCATATGACCAGTTTAACATTTCAACTGGTGCCCAAGCAATTACTGTAGATTCCACAACTCAATCAGAAGGTATGCTGAACTTCACGCTCTACTTTGAATACTTGACTGAAAGGGAAACCTACTATCTACTCTACTTTGTCGATAATGATGGCTTAAACTTTGAATTGATGCTGTACACTCCTGTAAATGGAAGTACTCTGAGTGGTATTGTTAGCATTGATCTCAATGTCACACATGACTATGGAAACCTTAACCTCACTGTTCTTGTGGATGGGGTAGCTC
>JAEOUL010000164.1 GCA_016839345.1 Candidatus Thorarchaeota archaeon
AATACAACAGACAAGATTGGCAGCTGATTTTCGTATTCGTTCATGGACTAAATAGTGCATAATTCACAATTTGGTCCCTCTTCGAAAGCTCATCTTATATTTCCTGTAGGGAACCGATTGGCTAGTTTCAAAATTTATTGATATTCAGAAATTCATTGATTTCGTAACCAACTCAGAGTGACTCCTCTTGAAGTTTTTTTTATATATCCGAAAAATGGGAGTCTCTCATGGAGATAGAAATGAAAACATGGAGTCACATTTACACGAAGTGTTCTTTTCATTCTTGCGACTAAATGGAAATGAATTGAATCATCTAAGCCCCGATTCGGTCTAAACTTTCTTAAGTGTGAAACATAGTTCTAGAAGAAACATGTATCCGGAGGTATTCGGATGGAGCGAGTGAATGAGAAGTATGGTTGGATTGTGTTCCTAGGTTTGGGTTTGTTGTGGTTGGTGGTGGGCTTGTACCAAATCTTCCTTCCACGCGAACTAGCTGTAGAAGACATACAGCTTGTCTTGAACTTGACCTTCGTTGAGCTTGAGTTGTCGAGTCCACTAGCCATGGATTTCGTGTTCTGGCTATACGGGAGTCTGGGTCTCCTCAAAGTTAGTTGGTCTCTCTTTGTCTTAGCGATAACCTTAACGGGCTTTCGGAAGGGAGAAAAGTGGGCTTGGTGGACCCTGTGGTTGGTGCCTGCTCTCTTGGTGAGCACCGGATTCTTCAACACTTTCTATATTGGTGATGTCTTCCAGATGTTGCAGTGGGTCCCGATTCTAAGTCTATCGCTAGTGGGACTCTTCCTTCCGTACAGAAAGTTCTTCCCTAAATAATCCACATTTTGGAGTGTGTTGTCTTTGACACCAATTAGTGGTGTGCTTCGTTTGAATATGGAATTCCTTCTGCCACAAGTTTACTGAAGTCAAGTTCATAATTTAGGAAACAGAGTATCCTCAGGAATGGACGAATAAACTATTACACTATGTATAGAAAGACATCAAAGTCCACATCTGTTTCAGCCGGAGTCCAGCCATCAAAGAGATGAATGTAAGACACCACTCGTGTCCCTGGTTTCAACTCGCTGGTTAGCTTTGCTTTCAAACGCTTGTTTGTACTAGTTCGCTGAAATACAGTCACCACTGTAGCTTCAGATAGGTCCTGAGTGAAGAAGTTCCCTCTGACCACTTGCACTTTGTTTTGCAACCCCCTTCGTCGGACATTACACCTTGACCAAACAATACGAAGAGGATCAATCTCGATTCCGATTGCAATAGCTCCAAATTCCTCGGCAGCCATGATGATGATTCGACCGTCGCCGGACCCCAAATCAAAGACCCTATCGTTATGGGTAACATTGGCCAGTTCTAGCATTCTTCGTACTGTATCTCTTGGTGTTGGTGTCCATGCTGCCCCCCTCACAAGAAAAGGCCACAGAAATGAAAAACCAAGAAAGATAGTACAAATCCAAATGATTAGGAAAACAATTTGAACTAATAACCAGACATCGACCAAAAGAACCCCTCTAAAGGTTACTCAGTATAGTCTTTTATTTCTAGTAGTTTGATTTGCATTCTTTTTTTGTTGTATACCAAGTGTCTTCTTTTCTGTTGGAGTGGAAACGAAAAAGTATCCTTTAGGTGTAATATGTTGATCAATGTTGAGCAACAGCTCTAGTACAATTTGTAGACTAGGAAAGGGTATTTTAGAAGACAAATAGCGGAAAGAATAATTATGGCTAAAATAAAGACAAACTCTACATGTATGATTTTGCAAAACCCTTTTATGCACGCCGAGGATTCGACGCCGCCAAGCGTTAAGATAGCAACATGATATGCCATCTCAAGCTTTATCGAGAGTGACGTTGGATGAGCAAGATACACAGAGTATTTGCATTTCTCTTCGTAATAATGTTCATGGCTAGCATAGCCACTCCAGCTTCAAATTATGATGTCATTTCAGATGCAAAGCTCCTGGAAACATCCTTTGAAACTGCCGAAACAGACTATGTTGTTACCATCAGAGTTCATAACGAACTGATGGCTTTCAATGATGATGATTTTGATTTCAATGTAAAGAATGGTACAGTACCACTCAGCGGTGCTAATGTGACACTCTACAATAAAACTAGTGGTCTATATTATGACCATGAACTTACTGATGGTTTTGGTAATCTCAATTTTACTAATCTGCCTCAAGGTACCTATATATGGAATGTATCTTCAAGTGATCTCACCACTCCTCAGGCTACTGGAGAGATTGTTTCTGACGGTCCCGAAGCAAATGTCAAGATTGAATTTGGGAACCTCGATTGGGAAAACGACGATGATGATCTCAATGCAACTATTACTGATATTGAGAATATTCCCGCATACAATCTCAACTTCACGATTCATTTCCAAACGAATGGTTCAGTCTGGGATTATGTTGAGGTCATTGATGGAAGAGCAGATTTTGCAGATATTCCAACTGAAAATTATACCTGGAAAGTGACAGTTCTTGGAGACCCAATATATGAGGGTTATCTCTTAGATCAAGGAGATTTCGAGTCGAACGGTACACAGCTACTGGTACAACAATATATTGGACCATTTACTGGAGATCCTTACCTCTTTGACCTAGAGATTTTTACTTACTATGAAACTAGTATAAGCCCTATTGTCGGTGCTGACGTTGTGTTAATGTATAAGAATGGTAGTTTGATTGCCTCTGCAGTTACTCCAGCAAATGGAACCGTTATCTTCATTGACCTACCAATTGCTTTCATAAATTGGTCGGTAACTTTTGGAGGCCAACCTGTTGGATTAGGTGATTTTTGGTATAATCTAACGACACTTGAATCAGATCTAAGAAGTCCAGTAATCGTTGGTCCTGAAGACCAAGCCTGTCTGATTGATTCAGAGAATGTGACAATAACTTGGACAATTATGGATGATTTTCCAAGCTCTGTTGAAGTGTGGGTGGATGGCACACTCAATGTATCTATGTCTTGGGTAAACACAACCTATGATTTTGTCTACAATGTTAGTGCTTCATTTCAAGAATTCATAATTGGCGAATACGAGATTAAATTAGTAGCCATTGACCAGAACTCCAATTCTGAAGAAGATATTGTGAAATTCCGAATTTATGAGAATGTAACTCCTGTTATTGAGGGACCTGAACCTGTAGAGTTCTACTTCACAGAAACAGGATACACGCTCTCTTGGAATGTTACAGATGACTATCTGAATATGTTTGAAATTCTTCGAAACGATGAAAAATTCGACGAAGGTATAATCAATCCTGATGATCCTGTGATTACGATTAGTTTGGATCAATTGGCAATTGGAGTACACAACTTCACGCTTTATGCAAATGACACAAGCGGAAACACGGCAACGCACAGTGTTCTTGTAACTGTGAATAGAGATGATATTGCTCCAATCATAGTGTACTCACCTGCTACTATATATTATGCACAGGGAGATAGAAACCTCATCTTCAGTTGGACCGCAACTGACGATTTCAAAGATTACTACACAATCGAAATAGATGGTGACCTCCTCATTACTGAAGATTGGACGACTGACAATATCGAATTTGATTTCTCTGGACTGCTACAAGGCACTCATGAGGTCACACTCAAAGTATATGACCTCGGTGGAAACATGGCTGAGTCTACTGTCATTGTGCAGGTTTCAGTTTCAACAGTTCTTGTATATATAATCTCAGCAGGACTCATAGCCGCAGGCATTATCGCTTTCATTGTAATTGTCTGGTTTGTGAGATACCGATAGAATAAACGGCGGTCGGGAAAGGCCGTCATCCTTTTAATCTCTTAAAGAGAGGTCAGGAGAGTCACAGCCATACTCAGGATGTGACATCAACAATTATGGTGAAAAAAGTGAGCTATATCCACGTCAGGGACGTGCTTGAAGGAAAGCATGAAGGAGATCGAGTTCACCTTCGAGGCTGGATTCATCGGATTCGGAAACAGAAGAAAATGGTGTTTGCCCTTCTCCGAGACCCTTCAGGTGTCGTTCAGACTGTCATCAAGAAAACAGCTGTAAGCGAAGAAGAATATGCTGACGCTGAAAAGATGCTAATAGAATCCCTTGTCACAATGGTTGGTGTTGTCAAGGCCGACTCTCGTGCTGAGGGAGGTTACGAAATCCAAGTTGAGAAGTTTGAGGTCTTGCACTTCGCAGAGGAGTTCCCGATCACGGAGCATCAAAGCACTGAATTCTTGAATGATAATCGTCACCTTTGGATGAGATCTCGCCAGCTCACAAATGTACTCAAGATCCGTGATGAGGTATTCCGAAGTGCTAGAGCTTACCTCAGGAGTGAGGGGTTCTATGAAACAACCTCTCCGATGTTTGTTTCTACAATGGGGGAAGAGGGATCTGAGCTCTTTGAGGTTGAGTACTTTGGAAAGAAAGTCTACATGACTCAAACAAGCCAGATGCATCTAGAACCTCAGCTCTTTGCAATGGAGAAGGTGTTCATCCTCGCTCCATCATTTCGAGCTGAGAAGTCGAGGACACGGAAACATCTAACCGAGTTTTGGCACCTTGAAGCAGAAGAAGCATGGTGTGATCACGAGTGCAACTTGAAACGACAAGAGGGACTTGTCAGTTATATGTGCCATGCCGTTGCCAACAACAGACGAACCGAGCTTGCTGAACTTATTGTTGATCCAAAACGGTTACTTGGAGTGAATCCTCCATTTGACCGTATGACTTACTCTGAGGCAATTGAAATCTGTCAGAAAGCTGGGATTGATATCAAGTGGGGTGATGATATTCGGAGTGAAGCAGAAGAATTCCTCACTAAAGACAGTGATAACTTTCTCTTTGTAGAATATTATCCAAAAGAAATCAAATCATTTTACATGAAACACAACCCAGAAGACCCTCGGACCTACAAGAACAGTGACCTTCTCGGTCCACGTGGATTTGGAGAGGTCATTGGTGGAAGCGAGCGTGAAACCGATGCTCAACTCATTATCGACAATCTAAACAGAATAGGTGATGACCCTGAGAGATACAAGTGGTACATCGATATCAGAAGATATGGAAGTGTACAACACTCTGGCTTTGGAGTTGGCATGGATCGTTTGATAACCTGGATGTTGGAGCTTGAGCACATTCGAGACTGCATTCCATTCCCAAGGACCGTCAGTCGAATATATCCCTAGAAGGTGTGTATCTCCTTCGTGGAGATACACTCAGTATGTTTTCAATACCCGTTTCAATTCTTAACTTGATTCCTCTACATGCTTCTTCTCAACCAACTCAGCCTGGTGGATTCGAACCATCCTGATTGAATAGATTAGACCGACTCCTCCTAGCAATACACCAATGAGCCATAATGGACTGGCGAGTGGGTGTGTCAACCACAGAGTAAATCCATAGATGTTAAGACTTGCAAAGAATATGCCAAAGCTAATGATAACTGCATAGTATGACCAGGGCATGCGGGGTTGGCTCATCATTTATTCACACTCTGACCTCATAACTACATCAATATAGAGATTGTCCAACAAATGAAGAGCCGCTATTGTATTGTTTGATTGTTATTGTTCTCATCATCAGCTTCAAGTGGAGTGACCAAGAGCCCTTCAGATGTTGCTTTAAGAACCACTCTCTTTTTAATACCCGCGAGACGTCTCACTGTTTCCGGAATAACCATTCTTCCCTTGGCATCAATTTCTGTGATATCGCCATAGAGCGTATGTTTCTGACCTTCAATGAGACCATCTCTGATTCTCAGCACACGGTCAGCATATTGAGCAACTCTCGGATTGTGTGTGACATTAATGACAGTTGTTCCAAACTCTTCATTTGTCTTTTTCAGAGCTTCCATGACTATCTCAGTTGTTTCACTATCTAGCTCTCCAGTAATTTCGTCTCCAAGAAGAAGCTCCGGATTGTTAGCCAAAGCCACGCAAATCGCAGTACGCTGGTTTTCACCCCCAGACATCTGATTTGGTTTATGTTCCATCCTTGGACCCAATCCCATAGAATCTAGCAGCATACGCGCTCTTTTGTCTGCCATCCTCGAGGGTGCGCCTGCCAATTTCATTGGTAGAGTCACATTTTTGAGTGCTGAAAGCCCAGGAACGAGATTTCCTAACTGCCAGATGAATCCAACCTTCTGCCTTCGGTAGAGCATAGCCCTTCTATCATCAAGCATTGTGACACTATGACCATCGTATAGCACCAATCCTGCTGTTGGCTTGTCTAAAGCACCAAGCATTTTCAGTAGAGTAGATTTTCCACTCCCACTTGGACCAATGATTGAGAGGAACTCTCCACCGCTCACTTCGAAGTCTACACCTCTCAGAGCAATGACCTCTTTTTGTCCTCTTTTATAGACCTTCATAAGGTCACGAACAACAACTTTGTATTGATCCGATATTTCATCTAGATTCTCTGACATGATGATCACTCCGTGTATTGAATTTCCTCCGCGATATTTAGCTTCAGCGTTCTGATAAGAACAACATAAGTTGCGATAAGTGACACTGTCACTGCTATCCCAACAATGAGAAAAACCAAGGACCATGGTATATTCAGTACAATTGGAAGTCTTGACCATAGCTGTGATGTTGTTATTCCCATGTAGAGCAGTGGAACATTCTGAAGGATGAATGCAAGACCTACACCAACAACACCTCCAATGAGTGCAGCAAGGCATAATCCAATTGTTGTATCCGTAAGTGCTGCAACAATCATCGATTTTGGCTCAGTTCCCAAAGCCCTAAGTACGGAGAATTGTTTACGTAATCCCCTTACTCTTACCGTTGTCACAATAATCATTCCAATTGTGAGATAGATTAGCGAAAATACGACATTGAGTGTATATGCCCCATAAATGGACTGTGTGGCTCTAGAATCAAGAACTGCGTCAATGAACTCGTTTGCTGCTTGAACATTTGAAAAGCTATTCGGTGCAATGTTGTAGATGTCGATTAGTGTCTGAGTGTAGTTTGCCCCTGGTTCTAGATTGACATAAAACTTGGTCACCTTAGTAGAATTAATCCACGAATGAAGCAAACTCAAATCCATAATCAAAAAATCTGTAGCATCTGGTTCGCCTGGGAGATATGTCTGTCGTATATATGATTCTTCCATTGTATTAACTAGTAAATCAATGATGGTACACTGTGTTTCATTATACCATCCTTGACTGAAGACCTGAAGATTCAGTGAATCAGAATAAATTGGGCGTTGAATTCTCGTATATTCATCAATTACGTAGCTAGCTATTGGCTTGAATGATGTGATGATATTCGCATTATCCTCAACATCCTCAGCTAATCTAGGTATTGTAATCCAAGGCGAGCTCTCTAGTGTAAAGTATTCAAGAAAGAATGCAGTTGAAGCCCAGCTTTCGGGTTCAATTCCATATAATGATATGCTGCGATTAACAGTTTCCCCATAACCAATATAATACGCATTCCAATATTGGACATATCCTGTCGTGCGTAGCATTGGACTAACCTGCTTTACTCCCTCAACTGCAGTTATATTGTCCACTAAATCAATTGTAACATTGTTGAGTGATGTATCTACATCAACTACAATGTCTGCCCCAGTTTGGAACTGAAAAACATGCTTCATATGCATGTCACCAGTAGTCGCTGATAGCGAAGCAAAGAGTCCAGCACAAAACACCATAGCAATGAACATTGTTCCCATGGCTTCTGATTTCTTAAACATCAATACTGACCTTGAAATCAGGCGAGATCCGACAACCAAGGATGGTCTCCGAATCCTGGAGAGAATCTTTGATTTGATTTTAGCAGTTGGACGTGAGAAACCTCGCGTAAACGTAAAAAGAAATACTGCAAACAAAGGTATGATAACGATACTGAAAGATGAAATTCCAAAATATGCAAAGAATCCCAACATTGGAACTAACAACCATGCAGTAATACCGGCTGCTATGAGATCAATAGATACGCTACCCATTTTTTCCGATTGAGTAAGTATCTCACCTTCAAGAACAGCGTGCGCTTCCGTAGGTGTCATGATTAGAGCTTTAATTGCTCCAGGTAGGGCAATGATTATTCCTGCAATAAATGAGAAGAGGAAAACTGCTATTACCGCTATTGGATTAAGCAGAAGTGCAAAACCCTGAAGCTGTTCTAAATTGAATATAAGAAGTTCCCTCACTGTTCCTGATAGTATTGCGGATGTAGTGCCTACAACAACCGCTCCAAGGCTACCCACAGTTCCCGTGGCAAGAGCACTACTGAGTACCCAGCTGAAAGCCTGAATTCCAGACGAGCCACGAGTCTTTAGTGTTCCAACGTCTCTACGTTGCTCATCAGACAGTAGCTTGGAGTTGTATTGAATTAACATGATGCCCATGATTATTGAAGGCAATGAGAATGCTAGCGCAATTGCTCTTACACTAATTGACCAAACTGAATATTCGTAAACTGCATCGATGAGCTTGAATCCATTATAGCCAACCACTGCATACGGAAGGGTCGCTTGTTCTATCTGTCTCTTGACTGAGTTTAAAGATTCCAACATTACTTGAGCATCCGTTTCAAGAATAGCCTGTTTATCAAAACCGACCCATATTCTATCTGTGATACCCTCATATTCTTCAGGAGGTAGAATACCAAACACAGATTCAATTGCTTCAGGAGTTGAGATCATCTGAAGGTATGTAACTTCTGGCTCTCCCCAATATGGACTGTGCATATAGATGTGTGACGTGAATGTTCCGACAATAACGAAAGTCTGTTCCACTACCACTTCAGTCCAATTCTCATCATGTAGCATGAGCGAAATAGAATAATTTCCTCCAATCTCCAAACCATCCTGAAGGAATCTTGACCTTTCAACAATGCAAGAGTTCTCATCATAGGACAATGTACCCTCAGCAAGCTCTATAGCCTTGGGGAAATTGTCAAAGACACTGCTATTAATTCCTAGGAATGCTTTCCAACTGAACCTGTAATCCTCCTCCATATAATCATAGAATTGAGCTATTGTGGCAATTTCTGTTGCTATTACATTGTCCTGTTCCTCAACAATACTTCTTATGTCTTCGACAGTTGTAGTGTTTTGATAATAGAATGGGTAATTGAAAGATACTTCCATATCAATTGGGACTTCTGCAGTCATATCATCCAAAACAGTCGGTGCTATAGAGTCCATATAGAACAGAATTCCACCAAGCACTCCACTAGAAAGTGAGAAAATGAGTAGTGTCGCAAGAACCTCTGGAGTTCTGGCTGAGAGACGAGAGAAAAGGAACATCTACATATCATCTCCATAGGGTGCGGCTTCAGCCCATGAGGCGTTCAAAGTTTGTGCAAGGTCAATCTTTGATCCAAAGACTGCTACAATTGCAATGAAAATTATAACAGACACTACGAAGAACAGAAGAACTGTTAGTATTGTTAGCCATGGTACGACTAGGAATACAGCTACGGGATATGTTTCGTACCAAGATGACATACCTGCTCCAGCTGAACTGATAGACGTAGTCAAGAATAATGGTGAGTATCCAAGTAGGACCACGAAACTGAATAGCATAAGAATCAACATCTCAGCACCCTGTGCTTTTACAATCAATCCTCTGTCTGCACCAGCAGATCTAAGAAGTGCAATCTCTCTCTTTCTACTTCGAACACCTTCAACTGCATAAATGGCAAAGGCTCCCATTATTGTGCCAACAGTTAGCACAGTCAACATGGTGTCAACTGATCGGTCAATATGGTATGATGTCTGACCCAAATACTCGTCAGTCTGTGAAGACACAGAGTCCCAGTCATTCTGATATAGAACTTCATATCCTCCCATTTCCAGAAGGTTTTCCGCAATCTCTGTTCCATTTGTATTTTCTCTTGTTCTCACACAGAGGTAGTTCTCTGTTTGATTGAGAGCGCCTAAGATTGAATTGAGATATTCTCGATTGATCATAACTCTATCTTGCCCAACAATGCTAGAGTAGGGATAATACGGAAATGGTATATAATAATCATCGTAATAGAACCAATCATCACCTGGCATTTCAGGAATCGCTTCAACAATTGCAATTACACGAAATGTGAATATTGTAGCTTCCTCGAATTCAGATGCACGCATAACGTCTCCAACTTCAAGATCAAATTCCTGTGCAATATCCGCTGAAATGATTGCCCCATCAAGAACCGACTCCAGAGACTCAAGCATGCTCGCCATCTCAGAATCATTCAATCTATTCCCTTGATAGTGATAGCCAACAATAGAATACTCCCTTGGATTTACTGCAAGAAATGTATTGTAACCTTCATAACCACTTGAAAGATAGAACCCAGTTTCAGAAACATATGTGGCTGAAACTACATCTTCGTGGGAAGTGACGTTTAATGTGAAGTTGTCCCATTGATCCATCTTGTTATTATCAAGTGAAAATGTAATGTCTGCTCCTATACTGAGTTGTGCTTGATACGTTTTTGTAATAGGAAGTGATGCATCAACAATCGCACTATTCCAGGAGAGACATATAGCAAGTACCAGCACCATCGCTGCTGCACCACCTGAAGATGCTCCTTTGCCAATTCTCCGAATACCAACAGCTGAAGGGATTTGACCAACAACTCTTACCATTGCTTGTGATATTCTTGTGGCTCCTCTTCGGAGTCCTTTAATTGATAAACTAGCAACCCCCAAGAAAAGTGGTAAAGGCACAACTGGCAGAATAAGTCCCAATATCGGGTTGTTCTGAACATCTGAACCTCCAGATACGAGTGCCATCAATAGGAGGCCTGCCATTACTACTACTAGAACATCCCATTTCACAAAGTTAAGACCTTTCACAATCTTCGATAGTCTGCCCTTGTCCTCTTCAACGGATTTCTTGGTTGAGTAAACCATTCGATAACTTCCAAGGGTAAGTAAAGGCAGAGCGAAGCCAGTAACAACAGACATTATCAAAGACTCTATGCTAACGAGGAATGGTTCCGTCATCATTAAAGAGAAATCAAATTGGAAGAAACCAGTAGATGCCAACGCTATTCGACTCATGCCAAGGCCTAATATTGGTCCAACAATACATGAAAATATAGATAGAATGAAAATCTCTCTATTTACAATTTTGTCAAGATCTCCTGATGATGCACCCCTTGATAATAACATACTTGACTCGAATCTTCTCTCATTCACGTTATGCCGAATGGCCAAAAATGACACCAAGATGATTAGAATGATAATACTTGTTGAACGGAATAATTGCGTCATTCGTGCTGCGCT
The DNA here is from genome assembly GCA_016839345.1 of Candidatus Thorarchaeota archaeon. The sequence continues at coordinate 11,239 of JAEOUL010000164.1, forward strand.
AACCCATGACATGTAGTAGTAAATTCCACTTGAGATTCGATTTAATATCCAGAATCTAGACGACCAAGGACGCTCAGGATTATAAGCAGGATCTAACGCACGGATAGCCTCATCGATTCCATTAGTAAAAGCTAGTGATCCAGCTGCATTGAATGCTGTCACTCGAGTTCTATCAATATCAATTAGGACTCTGTAGTCTTCATAATCCACTAATGATGGATGTACAATTGCAATGCTCTCCCAATGCCAATAATAGGGATCGTCAAATTCAACATCCTCACCCATTCTATAGATACCAATTACTTCAACTAATTCATAAGGTCCATCCCAGTAATTGCTGAAATTTAGAACATCTCCAATATGAATTTCAAAACTAACTGCGAAGGATTTGTATATGGCGACCTGTGAACTGTTTGTATCAGGATATACTCCTTCTTCAAGAACGATATATCCTGGAAAGGTTTCGATGAAATCTGGAGATAGAGAAATCATCTCCCCCCAGATATCTGTATTAAAAACTCCCCAGGGTTCAGTTACCTCAAGCCAAAACATCCCTGTACCGCTTTGAAGTGAGGCTGCCTTTGTAACTCCTCCTATTTGACGAATCTCAGTAACATAGTCCTCAATACCTTCTCCGTATGCAATGGCCGCAATCTGTCCAACATCTAGATTCCTATCCCATTCATGGATTGAAAAAGAATCAACGTAGACTGTTATTCCCATGGCCATGGTTGAAGCTAGCAGAAAACAGAGTAGTGTTACTCCTTTCCTTCTTCCACTGTGAAACGCTTCATATCCAGCAGGAACAGCTGCCACTTCAAGCACCTCTATTACGGATTCTCGATTAGACCATCGCGCATCTTGTATACATGATCCATTTTCTCTCCTACCTCTGGATCATGAGTGACTGTTATCAGAGTTCCACCCTCTCCCTTTGTCAATGACACCAAAATTTCCAATATCTCTTGGCCTGTATTGTAGTCCAAATCGCCAGTTGGCTCATCAGCAAGTACAACAATGCTACTAGCTGACCCTGATGGTTTTGCTAGTGCTCTCGCTATCGCAATACGTTGCTGCTCACCGCCTGATAATTCGTCTGGTCGATGGTCTGCTCGTTCTGTCAGACCAACTAATGAGAGAAGATGGTCTACACGTTCTTTGCGTGCATCCTCTTCTACTCCCCCTATAAGCAAGGGGAGTTCCACGTTTTCGTAGGCTGTTAAGACTGGAAGCAGGTTAAAGAACTGAAACACGTAACTGATTTTGTTTCGTCGAATCTTTGTCAGTTCACTCTCGCTCATGTTTGTAATGTCCACATTGTCAACAACGACTTTACCTTCTGTTGGTCTATCAAGAGCTCCTATGAGGTTCAATAGCGTGGTCTTGCCTGAGCCTGAAGGTCCCATGATTCCGATAGCAGCACCCTTCTTTATTTGAAGTGATACTCCTCGAAGGGCATGAACATCAATCTCACCCATATGGTAGACTCGTGAAACAGATTGTAAATCTACAATTACGTCATTGTTCAGCGAAACCCACTCCATATTCTCGCGCTATTTGAGCCCTGTATTTGAAGGTTAATAAATTACTCCTTCTAAGAACAAGGAATTGTACTAATGAATGCGACATTTGTGTATCATGAATCCTTTCCTAAGAAAGACCAAGAATTAGAGTCGCGTTTTGCGTAGTTACGACTAGTAAATAACAGAAATGACACGACTTGGAACGTAAGTCATGAGAAACTTTAAGTCGTCTTGTGACTTATCTGGTCATAGAATACCTAGAGGAGTATTTGACATTGTCTGACGAGATAATGGCGAGAAAATATGAGTTCTTCAGCTGGCAGGGATTTTCTGTTGGTGCCATAGTCATGATACTGTCTTTGATTCTTCAGTCAACCATAAGCTTTCCTGCGATTTGGAATCAAGATGCTCTCTCATATATTCTTTTGATAGCCTTCTCCTCACTTGTCGTTGGGATAACCTCAGGAGGTGTACTAGTCTATCTCTACCCTCCCGACCAAGATGTTATTGGAATTGCTGGACTTGGAAGTGATGATTTTACACAACACCTATCCCTTGTCATGGTAATTCTTTCATTGGTTTGGCCAGTTTTCACAGGATTTGTGTTCTTCTTTGAGTATTTTGGAAATGATCCATTGATTTTCATATGGGTCCTAGCTGGTTTCGCAGCTCCAAGTGTGGGTCTCACAGCAGCGATGTTTGATAGATCTAGAGCAATTGGAGAAGACCTCAAACTCTATTTCTCAGTTCATGATTGTCTCGATATGGCGAGTCTCGATTGGCTACATGCAATAGGTCCTAGAACAGCCACTTACCGAATGGGGATGCTGGAAACTGCAGCACGAAATATTGGTGGTCTTAAAATCACTGGTCATCAGATTGTGAAAATAAGGGATCAATTCGCAGTGAACAAATAATCACTACCCAGTATGTTTCTTTCGCATGTGTACTTCAAGACCAATTTCGTTCCATGCAACCCAATTGCATTTCAGACAACTAAAAGATTGACTTCCTAGTCCAAAACGTGGTGATGCTTTTTCTTCAAGTTCATAAATTGTTCCGCCATAGCTACTTCTCTTCTTTGATGAAATCTTGAATCTCTTCTTGAAGCATTCAGTACAAATAGATAGGTTTCTTCGAGTATCGTTGGCAAAATTGTCATCGAGATTCTTTGCTGGTTGAATAGGATCGACTTCCTTACCACAACTTTCACAATACTCTACTAACGTTGTCACCACTTTTCAGATTTATTGCACATATAACATCTGCATAGGTTGTGTTTTAGTTTGACTGACGACTATTTGAATTCTCTTAGTAATTTTTAGAAACATTCATGTTTAGAGAGTATTCTCGAACAGTCGAGATGCTGTTCTAAAAACATCTTCGATGCCTTCTCCAGTGACAGCTGAGGTTTCGATGAATGCAACAGGATGTAATTTATCCTCCTCACCAAATCGTTCAGCTAATTCTTCAGCAAGCTGGAATCCTTCATCATATGATACAGGTTGGTCTCCAGTATCAGTTCCAGCTTCTGTTCTCTGGTCAATCTTGTTACCAACAATGATTATTGGGGGCATATCTTCTGATGACAGCGTTGCTTCTCTCAACCAGAAATCAATACTCTCAAAACTCCATCTATCGGATGCTGAATAAACGATTATGATAACCTGAGAATCTTTGTAGAACTGTTTTCGTTGTACCTTTGCATTCACTGCAAGATCAAATGACCATACACGAAGATCGATTCGATGATTGTCTCCCTCGAAAATCTTTCCGAAGATGTAGGCTGAAACTTCACCATTATCAAGTGTAATCGGTTCAATTTCAGCTTTGGACTTTATTGTCTGCTTGCCTACACCATCTTCACCAAGTAATAGTCCCTTACATTCAACAAGAGGTTTGATTTGATGTGTTGGTGTTATTTTAGGTACCGGTTCCACATCTTCCTCAACAGTTACAGCAACTAATTCTATTTCCTCTGGTTCTTCAGTAATTTCAGGTTCTGCATCAGATTCAGCAATCCGAGCGTATGATTTGCTGGAAGCTATGATTTCCTCCTGACCATTTAGCTGGATGTTGATTTTAGGCTTGGGTTCTAGTGGTTTTACGATTTCTTTAGGAGTGCCAGTCATAAACGAATCACTTAACGCTTCTACTATTTTCAGAGCATCTGAAATGTCATCAAAGTCCTCAACCCCGACAATCCCTTTCTCATTTGCACTGACCCCAGGACTCTCCACAAAAGTTGCCGCTGGTTCTTCCTTCTTTTTCGGAGTACTCTTTCTCTTCTTCTTGGGTTTTACTTCAGCCGCAGGTTCAGGAGGTGGAACTACAACCTCTGCTTCAGGTATTGGCTCAGGCTCTTTCGGGACTACCAATTCTTCCTTCAGAACGCGTCGGGCTTTCGGCAGTCCAATTCTATCTAAAACATCTTCCAGGACTCCAGGGGCAAGACGTTTCCCAAGATAACGTATGTACTTCTGCAGTTCCAAGGCTATATCATCAAATGATCTATCTTTGAGGGGTATTTTCTTCTTAATCACACCTTTGTCTCGTACTTCAACGTACGTTGGGAGTAGAGTCAACGAGATTGTTGTACCTGGAATTATCATTACCCAGCTCCGCCTTTACGGGTATTCTCCACCAACAGTGCCAACATCTTAACTGTTTTGTGTGTGAGCATTATCAGGGAATCATACTGCATTGATAATGAGTGATACAGAAAGAATAAAATCTTACTAGTAGATAGCTTCGCGCAAGGTTGGAACCATGGCGGACATAGATTTTGCAGAATATATAGATGTGATCAAAGATTGGCCAGAGCCCGGAAAGGCTGTTTGTGACATTAGTAGACTTCTCGAACACCCTCATATCTTTCATGAGGCTGTTGTCACGTTGGCGAAGCCTCTGGTTGAACTCCGCCCCAACAAAGTGATTGGCATTGAGCAGAGAGGTCTAGCTCTGGGAAGTGCAATAGCATATTATTTGGGCTGTGGAGTTGTACCTGCACGCTCTATTGCTTATCTTCCTGAAGATTACGAACGTGACATTGAATATCTGCCTTCATCAATGTTTGCTGATAGGCGCCTCGCTATCGTTTCTGAGTCATTGGATTCTGGCGACCGTGTTGCTATTGTAGATGATTGGATTATCCACGGAACTACAGTGCTCGCAGTTAGCAAAATAGTTGAAAAGCTGGGAGCGAGCGTTGTTGGCATAGCTTGTGTCATTAACAACTTGAGCGAAACACGACGGAAACTTCTTGGCCGTCCAGAGATCCACTCATTGATTGAGAACCACATGACTGATGTTGTTAAACTGTAGCAAGAAGAAGAAGCGACCGGATGCGTACAACACCTTCCGGTTCGATTTCTCTTACACATCTAATTGTTCTTGAAGTTCTCTCCTCAAAACTTAGCCAACTTGTGACTTTGGAAGGGTTTTAGCAAACTCGATATCAATTGGAACCTTATAGACAGATATCTTTTCTTTGAAATAGTTCTGATTTCTTCAATGGTGAGAGTCTCACCTATTCGAGGACTATGAATGCTTTCACTTTTTCCTCTCTCTTACAATTAGAGGGGGGAATATAATTTCCACAACGCCCCCTTCATTTATCATTTCTGAAGGTCAGAGTTTTGTGGCTTCACGAAAACAAACAAGTAATGTTCTAAGGACAAGACGTTTCAGATCAATCTCTCCATCTCCTGTTTCAGACATTGCTTCAGAGACCATCTCTTGTATCTTCTTGTCCTTGCTTCCAATTTTGAATAGGACATCTGTGAAAGGACCAGTGAATATCCTTTGGACAAGGAGTTGGTTTTTGAACTCATCTCCAAAGTCAGATTGCCAAAGTCGTTGGTATTTTTGAAGTGTTGCAGCATTTGTTGAATCAGTTTCAAGTGCATTACTAATCACAGATGCTGCATATCGTGCAGCTCTCATTGCGTACACAATACCTCCACCTGTCAATGGACTAACCTGGCCTGCTGAATCACCCAGTAGTATGCACCTATCTATCACTGTCTGCTGAATAGTACCACCAGTTGGAACCAACGCTCCTTTTGCACTTGAGATATCTGAATCTCTATGCAGTAAGTTTCTACTTATTAGGTGTCTGACAAATGAGTCAAACAACCTTGGGAGACCCATCGCGTGTGTTCCAACAATTCCTAGACCAACATTGACAGTTTCTTGCTTAGGAAATATCCACCCATACCCCGGTTGACCACCAAGGTTTGTGAAGAAATGATATTTCAAATCACTAGTGTATCTGTCTATTATATCCTGATTTTTTGTTGGAACCTCACAGACTCTACAAGCTGTGATAGCCCAGCTAGGCCACCTTGTATTAAGTCCAGTTTGTCTAGCAACCATACTCGTGACACCATCGGCACCAACTACAACTCTTCCTTTGATTGTCTTTTCTCCTGCTGCTCTTACGGAAACTCCGTTCTGTGTGAAGGATATTGACTTTGCTCTTGTACCAGTTAGCGGCAATGAACCCGCATCAACAGCTTCCTCGAAAAGAACATTATCAAATTCTGTTCGCAGAGCCACAGCCATATCCACTTTGCCTTCTAGAATAATCTGTCTATTGGGTGAATGCACGACCCCGACTCGAGCTATCCCTTTCAGGAAATCTTTAGCTCTTGATTTCAGGTAGGGGAAATCATCAACTATTCCTCTGGAAAAACCGCCTCCACAAGGTTTGTCTCGAGGGAACTCATCCTTGTCGATAAGACAGATGTCAAAGCCCATCTTTGAGAGATAGCGAGCCGCTGTAGCTCCGCCAGGACCTGCACCTATCACTATAACATCGTGCATTGTATGATTCCCACATTCACAGTTTTCATCATCATCTTAAAGGTTGAGTCCATGTCCGAGAAGCTTATCTGCTTTGCAACAACTCAACACGAAGAGCGACTATGAGCCAACTTCTTGAAGCGCGCAGAGATTTACGTCGAAAGGTGATTGCCAACGAAGAAGTCGATCGATACTTCCATCTATTTGTGACTGTTGTGCTTTCTACAAACATAGTCCTCATTCTCTATGCATTGCTATCAATTACTTTGAGAATGACTCTGGGCGGAGTATGGATTTTGGAATCACTTCCATTAGCCCTATACATCTTACCACTGATGGTTTTTCTCCCACTAATGCTCAGGGCATACTACAAAAGCAGAACTGCAGCAGCGAACTTTGTCTTCTTGGTCATTGCATCGGTGATTTTTGGAATGCTCTCATCACTTGTAAAGGGGTTCATAATCTGCGTAGTACTGAACATCATCGCAATTGTGATCATCTTCATCATGGGAGGGTTTCGTCTTAAAACTGGTATCAGAAAAGTTGGGAGAAAAGGTCTAGCATACTTCATCTTTCTGAATGTGCTCGGATTGATGTTTCCTGTTTCGGTCGTTGTTATGGGTCAGAGCACCATTGCTTCTACTACTCCGAATGTGATACCAGAGGTTTCTCTCACAATACCGCTATCGGACTTTGATTTTCCATATCAGCATGTGACACCAGATCCAGGTTTATTGGCTGAAATCTTGGACAATGCCATCATTCTGGATTTCAAAATACTTGAGAGTAATTCCTCATCTTGGCTGAACCTCAGGACATGGCTGGAGGCAATTAACAACACCGAGAACGAGTATACAATCACATTAGTTGCGGACCGAGGTTCATTTGTTGTTGATAGTAATACAACGTTGGCAACCTCAGAGTTGATTGAAACCATATATCAGAGCCATGAAACCGCTTTTGCTAATCTTATTGAAGTTTCACTCAAGAATATCACGAACACCCCTAATATGGTTCTCTTTGATATGACTCTCTCAAGACAGGAATGGCAATCCCTTATGATCCAGATTCGTAGTCTTAGTCTTGTTGGATTTGGTGGCCTATTGCGTACTTCAATAGATTCCACCGATCTGTTCCGCATTCATGAAGCAGAATCATCTCTTCGTAACCAAACAGTGGCATCAGGATTGAATGCAGGACTGATAGTCGAAACCTTTGTTATTGATGACCTCCAAGATGGTGATACAGGAGCAATGCGACTTTGTGGAGTTACGGTTGATTCATTCAGACTCTGGGATCAGTTCATTGTATCTTGTGAGAGGTCTAGATTCTCCTTCGAAATGAACGGTGACGTAGGCGAATATCTTACTCACACTTATGCGAGCTCCATTAGTGGTTTCGGTAGTCACTGGGGTCTGCGTTTAGGAGAGGTTGGAAACTCGACTGATGTGATAGGCCGCCAAGATAGTGTCTATGAAACTATGGATGTACTCTGTAACGATATCGCATTGGCATTAGGGCATGGAGTAAGGAAATTGACAATCGGTTCACTCCAATCACTTCTCTCTACATTTGGACATGACACTATTGATGAACTGAGATCATCTATAGATGCCACGCAGAATGGTGTAGCTACCTATACTTTCCGAATCTATGCATTTCGAGCTGTGTTCACAGCGATAGATGTTTTTGACATCATTATGCTTTAGGAGGTTTGACATAGACCTCAAAGACGCCTGCCCAAATCTCGCTACTTGGCTCTGCTTTAATCAGAAGGTCTCCTCCAAAGTTCACACCTATTGGAGCTGCAGTACTCTTTTTCCACACATCTGCAAATATGAGAGAATGAAGTCTATTCTGGAAATCCTCAGTTACTCTTCTAATCATACCATCAATATATGCTTCATCAATTCCATGTGAACTGAGATCAGCAGTGGATCTGAATAACCTCTCTTCGCTGATTGCACCTTCAGTTTTATCAAAAAGATAACCTATCCCACCAACAAGGAAAAACTCGCCTTGAGGAATATTTGGATCGTCACTAATTGTAATTAAAGAACCATCTTCAAGAAGTATGTACAACGGACCAGCCACATTGAATGGTATTGATGCAGCTTCTACAGAAACTTCATCCATTTTGAGGTCCTTGATTAGAAACTCATCAAGAGTTTTAACTCTCGTATCAAATCTAAATGGTTCCAACTCTCCAAGGTGAAGTATATTCTTTGACTTCCTCAATATAATATCAAGAATCCTTTGAGCTGCCTTCAAGAATTCTATTCGCTCTTCCTTGCCTGGTAACACCCTTCCAGCTGAAATGACTATCCGCATGAAATCAATTGTCTTGAATTTTGAGAGAATTGTGCGACTGAAGTAAGTCGATTCTTCTGTTTCTAGGAATCCTTCCTGTTTGCCAACTTCAACAGGAACTGCATTACCTAAGTGTAGTTGCACGATACGACTACGGTTCTTTGCTTTGAAGAAAATTCCAATGTCATATGATTTTCTTGGTATATCTGCAAGTTGACGGACGAATGTTCCATCTGGCACAATCTCCCTAGCTGTCGCTTTTGCATAGATTTGTGTATATTTGGCAAAGAGATCTGTTCTTGACATCGTCCATCTCCCGCAGTTAAGTACTTGTTCCATTAATCTCTATTATCTGTTCGGGTGTTTTCCTACGCAGATATAGATTTTCTCACGTATGGCAATTTGAACAAAGCTGTAGTGGAATTTCGCCACTAAAGATATAGTGTATTCCAATGAATGCTATAAATCCAATGACCAATACTAAAACTAGTATTTTCAGGATTTTTTTCATATTCATAGTTGGACTTTAAGAACCTAATTGTCTTCCTATTTTTTGTCAAAGATTGAACACAGCCACAATCTATAAAAAATGCCAATGAAGCACACCGATTGTCCAGAAAAACAGGTAATTACGATGGAACGAATAAAGGTAGGACCGGGTCTCATTATTATTGGAATTATCTTGTTTTTTGTATCACTATTTGTAATTCTACCAATTCCAGCCTTCTATCTTGCATCTCTTTTTTCGATGTTTGTTGCGGTAGTGATGATTGGTGTCGGAGCCGCATTTGCTAAAGGTGTAGACAGCTCACTTGATATCCCAAGTGATGAGTGCTACTATTGCGGAGGGTCCGGAAAAAAGGATACTGAAGTTTGCCCGCGTTGTGGTGGATCCGGATTAGCCCGTCCTGATGATGTTTGACATAGTTATGTTTCCAAGAGGGTTCCTGTCATGACTCATAGAATCATTGTTGCACATCGAGGCGCTCCAGCCTACGCTCCAGAGAACACAATTCAATCATTTGAGAAAGCTTGGAAGTTAGGTGCCGACATGATTGAACTGGATCTTCGTGAAACAGATGATGGCTATCTGGTATGTATTCATGATTCAACAGTTGATCGAACAACAAATGGTTCTGGTGATGTTAGTTCATTCACTCTCAAAGAATTAAAGAAACTCGATGCTGGAGCAGGTCAAGAGATTCCCCTCTTGGAGGATGTTCTCAAGTTTGCACGCGGAAAGCTTCAGGTCAACATCGACCTAAAGATTGCCGGAGCAGAGCGAAGGATCATTGATACAATCACTAGACTAAACATGAATCAAGATGTGTTGATTTCTTCGTTCTTGCATATCCTACTTTCAGAAGTGAGAGAAATTGATGAATCAATCAAAGTGGCTATACTTATTGAACATGCTGTTGAAAATCTTGCATCGTACGCAAAGGATCTAGGAGCATATGCTGTTAATCCTGCCAAGGAATTGACAAATGCTGAGTTAGTTCAAAATGTTCATCATTTCGGAATTAGGGTATTCCCATGGACCGTTAACAATGAACTGTTGATGAAGAATCTGTTTGATATTGGTGTCGATGGTATAATAACCGACCATCCTGATATTGGTGTCAAATTACTCAGGTCAGAACTTTAGGTAGTGATTCGCTCAACAAACCCCTTGATTAAAGGAAATGCTATCTTTCTAGTTGGGTGACAGGTAATCACATGTTCAGCTCCTTGAATTAGGTGTAACTTCTTATCAGTGGATGAAATACTATCGAAAGCCAATTTGCCATTATCTGGATTTACTGTCTTGTCCTCTGTCCCATGAAGAATCAATGTTGGAACAGTAATTTTACTCATATTCTTTCTAGTATTTTTTTGTAGCTTGAACAACTCATGATATGCTGAAACTGGTTCTCTATCATATTTTGTCCTCTTTACATCATAGATTTCTTGAATGGCCTCAACATCGATTTTTCGATATTTCCAGAAGTACTTTAACAATGGTACAAATTTTGGAAGAATACCAGATACTCGAAGTGCAGGTCCCATCAGGACAAGACCATCGATATCTTGTTTCTGCGAAGCTAACAACATTGAAAGAGCACCCCCCATTGAAAAACCAGCAACAAAAACGTGCTTCAACCCCCATAACCTGACTTCTTCAAATCCTTCTTGTACTGAAGTGAACCAGTCCATCCATGATGTTGCTTTCAGATCCTCTGGTGTAGTATTGTGACCTGCAATTTGTAAAGCAAAAGATGCAATTCCAAGTTCTTCAAGATATTTACCTAAAGTGAATAATTCATCAGGAGCAGCACAAAAGCCATGTACTAAAAGAAAAGCTATATTGGCTCCTTCAGGTCGGATCATGACACCCTTCGCATCGGGAGCCAATGTTATCACCTTTGTTCGAAGATTGGTTACTGCTCTGGCTTTGATAATCTAAAACCTTGTTTCAGCATTCCTAGACGAATACCCGCAACAGACCAACCAACAATTGAAAGTACCTCAGTACTAACAACAAATGTTACCATTACTGATATGATTAACGCAATGTCAGATGGTGATGGCATTCCTGCAAAGAAGATTAGAACTAACACCACTACAACACCTGCAGCGACGAGTCCCGCTAAAGTAGAAACCTTGATGAGACTACCTTCGAATATATGTCCAGTGTCTTCCACATCATTTGCTAGGCTCATATTCAGTGACAATACAAGGACTACACTGATTGAATACAAAGCTAATAGAAGTGCTGCGCCAGTATTAGCTTCATGAGATACACTGAAATTGCCTGCAATAACGGGTACCATAAATGCAAAAATGACACTGATACCCATAAGCACTCCTCCAGTTGTATATCCTCTTCCGTACGAATATCCAGCTAAGCTTACATTCCTTAATAGCAGTGCAAGTAGGGGGAGGACAATTATTGAAGGACCTTGAATTGCTGCAGGAATTCCTTGTAGTAGAGTAATGTTGAACCATCTGTTCGTTGGCCATAGAGCTAATGGTCCACTCCCAAATGCCCCAAGTATAAACAGTATGACAAGTACCGATGACCCAAGACTAAAGATTACAGTTAAAGCCGCCTGTGAAAAGCCTGTGAGACCTCTCCACAATGACTCCACCATTAGGAATAGCTGAGTTATGATGATTAATATCCACGGATAGACGACAAATGGAAGCAAAGTATAGGGGTGAACCATCAAAAATACAGAAGTAAAGACAAGAGGAATTCCAGTCACAATATCTGTCTTTGCAGCATAAAGAGAACCCATCAAAAACATAACGCCTGCTGGGGCTATGATCATGAAGAAACCCATGACACCGACATTATCAAGAAATGTGCCTGCCATACCAGAGGCAAGAAGACCCACAATAGCTAGCAAGAGCATTAACCACTTGCTTCCGCCTTTAATAATGTCCTCACCAATTGCTGCTGTTTTTAATTCTCGTGCACCTAAACGTGGTGCAAGCATAATCCAATAAATCATCATTGACATGAGACCAAATAGGAGAGCTGGGTTTGTTTGGTATGTTGTTGGGTTTATCAGTGTACTCCAAGGACTCCACACTACTACTCCTTGGACTGTGCTAATAGGTCCTATAAGGACAGGAGCGAGCCCAAATAGGAATGTTAGGAATCCTGTTAGTCCAAATGCAAACTTGGCTTTGCTTGGGCTTCTGGCATATTCTCGAATTGTGTCAAAGGGTGCCCACCAGAAAATCAAGCTGAATAATTGTCCGACTAATAGTATCAGATAAGCGCCATAGATTATTGGTTGATATAATACATGACCGAGCGCAAGAACTGGGATGAATAAAGCATTGAGCAATCCCGCCAGAAATCCAACCCACGTCTTACTCGAGTCATTATACAGCATGGCTCCAATTTGCCACACAAGTACAAACACAATTCCCAGAAAGTAAAAGGTTGTTAAGAACTCTGGAATAAGTGAAATAGCAAAAATTGCATCAAACCGCATTGGAATATATATCGCAAGAGCAGCTGCTACAATAACACCAATCCACATAATCTTGAAGAGACTATTTCCAAGTCTTGAACCAAGTTCTCTCGATCCAATGACCTGGAAAAACATACTGACTGCCATTAATCCCATGAAACCAGCAATGAACAAGGGTGTCTGTGCACTACCACCCAATATCCATTCGAATGGAGCTGATGATGTCTGTTCCCATGCAATTGTGGGAATCGGAACTAACGATGTACCGGCGATAAGTCCTACGACTGCAGCTAGAATACCAAAAATGCTACCAAAACCTGCTATTCTACCAACAGAAACTCCAGAATCACCAGTACCACTAATAACCGACTTTAAAGAGCTTAACTGGGCCATTCTAACTTCCTCACTTGGTGATAGTCAGTCACCACTAGACGCGATGGGTACGAAGATGCACCCTATAAATGCGTATCGGACAGTGCTTCTGTAATACTTAATACTTCCAACAATATTTCAAATTAAGAAAGGAGGTCAAGGTATATGGGATCCGATTTTGAACTTTATATAAAAGGAAACAGAATTCAGATGAATGATTTCGTGGCTAATGTGATTAGTGACGTACTCATGGCGATTTTATCGAACCTCCGTGATATCGATCTGGAAAAAATCAGCTTAGTTGAGATTCAATAGTAGCAGACATCTTCCTTGGTTGGGATTGATATGAACGGATGGAATGGCAAAATACTCTGGATTGATCTAAACAAGAAGACATCGAAAGTTGAAGAACTACATCCCGAGATTTACGCGGATTTTGTTGGAGGAAAAGGCTTAGGCATTTACCTATTGTATCGTGAGCTTGAAGCAGGTGTAGACCCTCTAAGTCCTTCAAATATTCTCTTCTTTCTCTCTGGACCTCTTCAAGGTCTTCCTGCTCCAAATGTAGGAAGATGGACACTTGTCACAAAATCTCCACTCACAGGTCTTTTCTTGGATACTCATTGTGGTGGTCCACTAGGAAGAGAAATCAAAAATGCTGGTTACGATGCTATTGCTGTATCTGGTAAGTCAGACAGTCCTGTCACCTTGGTGATTGAGAATGATGTAGTAAAATATGAAGATGCCCAATCACTGTGGGGAAAAGGAACTCATGAGGCAACAAAAATTCTTCATGATAACACAACTAAAGGTTCTGCAGTTTATGTTATTGGTCCAGCCGGAGAGAATCTTGTTTTGACCGCTACCGGGTGTTGTGAATTAGCTCATCAAACTGGACGAGGGGGTGCTGGAGCAGTTCTTGGTTCAAAGAATCTTAAAGGTGTTGTAGCAAGAGGTACTGGAACGATTAAAGCTGCAGAGCGGGGAATAATTCGTGAGGTCAACAAAGATATTGCAAAAGCATGGAATGAAAAGACCAACTATGGTTTCAAGGTTTACGGAACGCCGTTCCTGGTCGAGGTTTCGAATGAACGAGGTCAATTTCCAACACGAAATTGGCGAAATGGTTACTTTGATGACTATGAGTCAATAACTCCTGAAAAGATGGAAAAGTGGTATATTGGAGCACACCATTCATGCCCACATTGCATCATGCGATGCACTCATGCGTATAGGACAAGAGATCCAGGGTCTCCTGGCATTGAGGTTGAATCTACAATCGAATATGAAACTCTTGGACTACTTGGTGGGAATCTTGGAATTAATGATGCACAATGTGTCTTTCAGTTGAACTATTTATGCGATGATTTGGGTCTTGATACAATAGGTGCTGGGTCTCTTATTGGGTTCACGATGGAGGCTTTTGAGAGGGGCATCCTGTCTAAGGAAGATATTGGATTTCCACTGCCTTTCGGTGATTGTGAAGGTTCAAAGAAGCTCATCATGATGATTGCTAGAAGAGAGGGCATCGGAAAAACTCTTGCTAAAGGCACACGTAAAGCAGCCCTAGAAATTGGTAAAGGTAGTGAAGCATTTGCTGTGCACGTAAAGGGTCTTGACATTCCAGCTTGGGACCCACGAGGAAAGAAAGGTATGGGTCTTTCATATGCGACTGGAGACGTTGGCGCAAGTCATCTACGAGGTTGGCCGCAGACTTCCGATCAACCGGATTCATCAGCTCTTGATGTAATTGAGTCCATGATTGAGCAGCGAGATATCAAAATCCTCAGAGACAGTTTGATAGTTTGTCATTTCACCTATCACATTCCAGTTACCCATGATCAAAATATCACGATGTTGAATGGTGCTACTGGATTGAAATACGATATAGAAAGTATCTCTCTATTTGCTCAACGAATTGAAACCCTCATACGTCTTTTCAACATTCAAGAAGGAATGTCCAGAAATGATGATATTCTTCCACCCCGCTTTTGGGAACCCGAAACACATGGACCTGCAAAAGGAATGAAAGCTTTCGTCGACAAGGAAGATTTCGAGAAATCGTTAGATAGATACTATGAACTTCGTGGATGGAGCATGGATGGTGTTCCAAAAGAAGATACAATCAATAAACTAGGATTGAATTCGCTTGTGAAATGATAAAACTCTTAGAACACGCGAAATCCAAAATCTTTTCGCAACCAGACCTCTTTTCTTTCTTCAACATAGCCTGATTCTGTATAGAGGTCAAATAAATCAGCTCTTGATACATCGAAGACTGCATCCAATGCTCTTAGACCTTTATCCTCTGCAATCTCACTAGTCTTCTCAAGCATTCGATGTCCTAAATCAGATCCTTCCAGAGCGTCTTCAATCTCGAAGTGTTTGATGAATCCAACTCGTCCTAGAGATGGATCTTTTGCTATGTCAAGTTTCAGAGCAGCAACTACCATACCTCTTGTGGTTGCCACAACAAACATAGTTTCAATACTAGCTCCAACAGGAGTTGATGCGGTATGAGCAACCAATTGTTGGAAATTCTTACCCTCACGGACATAGAACTCCTCAATGAGTGATCGGTCCGATGCTGTTGCAAGTCTTACATCAATATCCATATGTGTTGATTCCTCCGAGACTGGTTCGATTTTTAATTTAAATTTAGATAGAAGTGTTTTGTTAGGGCGTAATTTAATTTGGTGTTACATCTATATGATACATAGGTTGAATGTGAAAATGAATGGACCGGATGAAACCTCAGACCTACTTCCTTTGTTACTGCTTGTTTGTCTGATTATTCTTCTCTTGGCTCTAGTAATTATCTACATACCCAAACTAGTCTGAAGTCCGTATTATTTCATCATTCGGTAGATCTCTTCGACATTCTTCGTAAATTCACTATCTGGATGTCTAAGTGTCACTACATATCGACTACCTGCTTCAATTAATAGAGGGAGCAGAGGTATGATTGTGGCTACGCTAGTCTTGAATTTCTGTTCCACTTCTTTGATAATGGCTTTATTCTCATATATACCTGGTTTCTTGTTGATGATAATTTTGATGTCAGGAACTTGCAATTTACGAGCCACACTCAGAGTGGCAGCAGTACCAAGAAGGTCTTGTTCATCTATTCTTGCAACCACAAACAGGTAATCTGCAGTAGCCATAGAAAGTAGAGTTTCCCGATCCAGTCCTGGGTGTGTGTCAATAATGAGATAATCTAGGTCTTTCTTCTTGATTACATCTGAAAACCCTTTCTTCAGGTCTCCAACTTCATAGCCCTCTCTGAGAATCCTCGTTATGTCTGTTGCTGACATTGAACTTGGTATAAGAAACAGTTTCCCCTTCTTTATACTCAATCTATCTGTCAAATCGACACAAGCGTCAGTGATGTCACATGAACCTCTCAGATAATCATTGAGAGTATACTTCATCTTCTCTCGACCCATACCAAAAATGACGTGTATCCCTGGAGAAGCCATATCTGTGTCCATGACTGCAACTCGTTTACCATCCAGGGCGGCAGCCGCAGCTAAGTTTGCAGCTATGTTTGATTTTCCTGTTCCACCTCTGAAACTATGAATTGATACTATTTTACCTGACATGACTAAGCACCCTTTCTTTTGGCCACTTCACATGATTTCCTAGCGATCGGAGAACGTTTA
Source organism: Candidatus Thorarchaeota archaeon (assembly GCA_016839345.1). Next base: position 27,880 of record JAEOUL010000164.1, read on the forward strand.
ATATTCTAGATGCTGGAACTCCAGATCGCTCCTCAATTTCTCGTAATGAGAGACTACCATTACAATATTTCCAGATGGATTCGACAACATCAAAGTCTCTTTTCTTAATTCCTATCACTTCCAGATATGCAACAAATCGTTCATCTCTGTCTTCCATGATTGGAAACAGCTTAACAATATGGACAATTCCTTTAGCGATTAGTTGGGCGAGAACCTCATCCACTTGTTCGCGAATTAAACCGCTGGCTTCATGGATCTCTGACACTGTTGATGTTTCTTTGATGGCATTGACCATTCGTAGTGCACCAGACTGAACACTATCAGAGAATGAAGAGAGAGCCATCTTTGTTTCACGTCGGATATCCTCATCTGACATAGAAGTTTCTACTGTGTCATAATCATAGAATGAAATTGGACCTTCCATTTTATCGGGTTCAAACTTTCTTGCTTTCGCGAAGCTTGTAAGTTGCAATAATGAGGTAAAAGGATTCACAAGTTCAAGGTATGTCTTCTCAGATAATCCTAGTCTGACCACCATTGCACATACCCCTTTCTTTAGGAGTTGTATCATTAGGAGTGCAGTGTTTTTGTCAAGACTTGAATGTTCTCTCATCTCTACCATATCTTTCAAAGTAGGAACAAAATCTAAGACTGCCTCGAGTTCATAAGCTCTCAAATTGGATACTGCTACAAATCCATCTGCAGTGACCATTCCACCTCGTAGGATATCGCGATTCATTTCTACCTCGGCAAGAATCTCTTTCAGTTTGTTCAATTCAGTTGTTGGGAGAAGCACGGTCTTGTATCGACGAGCTAGACCCGGAATACCATCGAATTTTTGTAATGTGACTTCTACAATGTCAGCAAAGGATCGGAATTTCTTAGAGTCTGGAAGTTCTTTCATGATTTCAGAGTAGTATGTACTGACAAATTGGTTAGCTAAATCTTGAAGGATTACCCGATGTATCTCTCCACTATCTTCTTCCGATACAAGAGCTATGAAATACAGATCACCTTTTCTTTCCCAAACTAACTTGTTAGTTTCAAATGACATCACTGTGATTCTGTCCTGACTCACCTCTTTGGCAAAAGACCCAACTGCGGAAAGAAAAGCCGCTACAAGTTCGTCTAGTTTACGCGTTCCACTCACACTATAATGAAAAAGCAAGATGCCTGTTTCGCGTAGTACAATTATCTCTTTTACCAATAGGTGGCCTCCTAGTCAAACGGCCGCTTCTTGTGTGGACTGTATGGATTTAATACCTTTGTCACAAAAAAGGTAGATTATTCAGGTCTTAGAATCATCAACGAGACCACTGACCTCGACAAGATTCCATTTTACCTCATCACCTAGCTTCTCAAAGACCTCGTATAACCTCTCTGGAACGACCCCTAAACGTTCGCTCACATCAACTAATGATCGTTCACCATTACAGAGTGACTTCGCACGTTCCAGCAATTGATAATCTTTGCTAGGTAAACCAATTAAGTCCAGATACGCATCGAACCTACTGTCATTTTCCCTTATCACAGGACACAGTTTAGATATTTTCAAGAGACCTCTAATTGCCAGATATTCTACAACATCAGATATATCCTCATCAGGAACTCCAAGATTTCTACCCATTTCATAGATTGACGTTTCTCCATCAATCGCTTCCAGGATACGATTGCCTGATCCTCCTAGATCTCGATGAAACTCATCTAAGAAACCACCTGATTTGATTGCAATATCAAGATCATCTTTCATCAGCTGTGGAATCACAAAAGAACTCAGACTAGATGTTACAAAAAGGACTCCCTCATAGTATGTGAGAACACCACGAACTTCATTCTCGAAATCCAAAAAGACATCAAGCACAGGTATGTCCATTCTCAACTCTTCTTTATATCTAGATAGGAATCTTCCACTCAATTCCCGGAGGACCGCTCTCAATACCTTCTCGGAAGATCCGGACTCGACCAAGAAAATGAAGAGGTAATCGGACCCAAACTGCTCGTAAAGAAGCTCAGAACCCTCAAAGGAAAGACTCTGAATTGATTTCTCCCCAAACTCGGATGCAAAGCTTGTTATTGCACTTAGGAAACCTGAAAGCAACTCGTCAAGTTTTCGTTCTTGCGTTATCGAATAGTGGAAGATTGGACTTCCCCCTGCTGTAAGAACCATGAACTCATAGACACCGAGATTCCCAACCAAGTACAATATCTCCTTACTTCTGTCCAGATTGTGAAGTGTCTTTAAGATATCGCATATATCCCGAAACATCCATATCGTCTTCTGGAATTCAAAATCGAACAGGAAGTAGGCGAGTATCATGTTGGAATACAGAGAATTTCCCTGGAAGACTATGTTCATCTATGCACTACTTGCTATACCTATGGCATTCTCGATTTATGTCATTTCAGGACTTCTGACAGGTACTATATTGAATCTGACACTTCTTGAGCACCAAGGTCTTTTAGGACAAGGTGCTCTTGCCGCTACCATTGCATTACCTCTTTCTGGACTTCTTGTAGACAGAATCAGAAAACATGATGTTTCCATGTACATTGCGGCTGTCATTCCAAGTCTTATCGGGATTTTTAGCTTTTTTCAAATCATCCCTGGAATTTCAGAGAACTTCAATATTCTTCTCGCTACTACGACTTTTGCATTCCTAGCACTCATGCTAATTTCTTGGGCAGCTCGTATCAATCAGAGTGTAGTTGTACGATTCCGTGGTAGAACAGTTTCAATCTTTCTCGCAACTGCTGTTGTCTTCTATATGGTATTTGTATTCCTTGCTGATTCAAACATCACTGTTGACTCCAATGTCCTCCTGATTCCTTCAATAGTTTCACTCGTCTCAGTAGTTGTTTCTGCAGCTTTCCGTCCCTGGAAAGTAGCCCGTGCTTCACTCACAATTTCTGGAAGTTCTTTCAGATACTTTATCCCAATGGCTTTTATCATGGGTGCCCATCTGCTTTGGTATCTTGTGACCAAACAGGAACTCATGGCTGCTGATTCCACATTTGTCTCTCTTAGTGAATCAGTTGGATTTGGTCTTCTCGAGTTAGTGCCTTTTGTGATTGCGATCGTGATTGCTGGAATCGTTTCCGATAGACTCGGTAGAAAGACTTCGTTTCGCTTTGTGATACTACTCATGGGGCTACTGACTATCTTTGGATCTACACTTTACGAGTTTAACTCGTTACCGTTTCTCCTTGTTTCAGAGAGATTTGTAGAGGGATATTTACTCGGATTGTGCTTACTTTTGATTTGGCCTGAACTGGGTTCTGTCAAGACAAAGGGCTTTCGACTCTCTCTCTATTGGTTCTTCTTCCTAGGTTATATGGCGCTATTCTGGGGTTTAGACCTCGGTGTGGAACTGTTTGGGATTACCTTTAGTGCACCTTGGTGGCTTCCTGGAGTAGGAGGTCAGGTCGCTATCGTTCTCTCTCTTGGCGCTCTCTATATGACTGGTCCACTACCAACTACACTAGGTCGTGAGATAGAGATGGAAGACCTGGACCTAGATTTTGATGAGCGGCAAGTGAAGCGGACAGTTGATGCTTTTGTTGGTGCAGACGACTTTGCATCTATCAGAAGTCAAATCGATATCATTGATGCTGGAGCTGATATAAGTGATAATGACATCGAAGATATACTTGGAGATCAATTCAAAGACATGCTTCCACTTCGAAGGGTTCCCGGTGTCGGTTCTCGTCTTGAGAAAAAGCTGAATGCGGCGGGCTATGAATCCGCCGCTCAGTTAGCTGGTGAATCTGCTCAGAGACTCGCCCAGAAAGTTGATGGGCTGAGTGTTGCTGGTGCAGAGAAGTTACTGAAGGATGCTCGGAAGGTTGTCAAGAAAACTGTGAAGAAGAAGAAGTAGTTTATTGACTACTTCGGCTTTTCCATCAGGGCTGTCTTTGTCTTTACCTTCCCCTTTGATACATGTGGATTTCTTACCACAGAATCTCCTGACTTCTCGATTTCTCGGACTTCGTCTGTCAAACCCGCGGCTACTCTCATCATCTCGTGACCCGCTGCGACCAAAGGAATATAATCCTCAGCTTCTTTTGTCTTGAAGCAACCCTTTGCAGTGATTTCTGCAACAGCTTCTGCTATGGTCAAAGCAGCAATTGCTTTGACTTTCGCGTATGGATTCTTGAAGTATCCGCATTTGACAGCTTTCTCTGCGGTAAGTTTCACCTGAGGCATTTCCGGAGTTTCCCCTGCTTGGAGAGCTCCTACAACTTTGTCTAGCTCATTCTGGATAGCTCTTGCCACACCTGTAATTGAGAGTACTTTGATTGCATCGGCATTGAATAGTGACATCTCTGTTGGGTCGAGAAATTCCTTCTTTGCGCCAATCATCGAATCCGCTGGTATGACGATGAAACCTTGTTTCTCAAGAACGTGAGGCTGCTTTTTGCCCTCTTCGTCCTTCTTGTAGAATGCTTTTTCTGCTGGACCATCAGAGATCGATATTGTTGGAAGTTTAGCTTCAGCCAACATCTCTCTCACTTTTGTTGGACCAGGTAATGCTGCATTTGGACTAACGACGATTACTAGATGAGGTGCCCAAGCAATTACAGATTCTGCAGGTCCAATGCTGGAATCCTCATCCATTTTTGCACCGCTAGTGAAAGCTCTAACGTTGATATCATCTCGCTCTGCCCTTTCATCAAACATTAAGTCCAGAAGAGGAGCAGAGGCTATCGCACCAAGCTTGATGACACCCACATTTATTGTTGATACTGACATTTTGTATACTCACTCCTTTGTCACGCAAAACAATACCCGACAAAACTGTTACGGTTTACTCTTTTGGATAGTACGCTAAACCTGTTCCAGCTAGTAGATCAGCACCGCGAAGATGTTTTGAGCATGATGCACATCGAAAAATGATTCGGGGGTCATTTGAAGCCGTTCCACATTGATTACAGAGAGGTTCAACATCTATCACAGCAAGTTCCCCGACCTTAACAGGTTCTCTACAATTTAAACAAGTAACCTCCGCGATATCTTCAGCCATCACGGCGTGAAATTGATGACTACATTTTGGACAAAAGATAGTGAATACTTTGTGAATATCGCTTGAGTTACAATTTGGACAGCGTAGTTCGATTGTAAGATCCGAGTCTCCACATTGCCGACACTCCACTCGCCTTCCGTAGGTGCGTGATTCAAGTACCTCCTCATCTTCAAGGTCTTTCAGCATTCTGACAACTTCTTCATCATCAGAACCAAAGTAGTCATATGCCTCTGGGTATCTGACTGATGCACGAAGTATATGTTTTGGTCTAATAGCGGCTACTCTTTTGGAAACTATATCTTGAACAAGTTTCTTTACGGACGGATTTGTAAGTAGCTCAGCTCCACTTGTTTCATCAATTAGCTCACTGAGTAATTCAAAAGCTCTTTGGAGTTCTGTGTCCCACTTATCACTGTTGAAATCGATATATCCAACAAGTCTGAGAAGATTGCGTTCAATAGTAGTTGGGTTCTCTCCTTCATTCAGATGAATAGCAATACAGTTGGGTGGTTTCATATAGGAGATGAATAGTCCTCGAGGTAATTTGGAATATCCAACTTCTGCTTCCCTGTTCACACCATGCCCCATGAAAATAATTAGTGCTTCTTCTCCGGTTAAGGAATCTGTTTCAGGATATGACCTTCCTACCGAGGGTCCAAGATTGTCGTCCCACCATATCGAGTGAATAGCCTTTGGCACTTTTGCTTCCCCGATGTCTTACTAGTCCCGTTCAAGACAGAGCTGCCTAGTTTTGAACCAACATTCTGTCTTATCAGCCTATGCCATATGGATACCCTTTAGTCTTGTTGTTCTTGGCATCAAGCACCGAAGGGTATAAAACCGTACTAAGAAGTTCGGGCGTTCACCAAGTCCGATTTAGACATAAACAGGAAGTATTCAGATGATTTCACTTGGTCGCCGCAATATTGCAATCATTATCATGATAGCTTGGTTGGTAATTTCACCATATGCCTTAGCAACCATGGATGTAGAGGAGGTTTACTCTCCAGTCAAAATAATGGAATTGGCTGCCCCTAGTATCACTGGGCCAAGCTACCTTGAATTTGAGAATGGTACTGTAGGTCATCTGTTGGTTTACCAAGCAACCGATCCTGCTCCAAAGAATTATTCAGTCACAGTAGATGGATCTGTGTTTGACAGTGGGATTTGGACGGGTGGAGATATCACTGTCTACCTTGTCCAACTATATCAAGACAATTGGATTGATACAATTCCAAAAGATTTGAACTTCATCTGTACTGTCTTTAACAATCAAAACGAGAGTGCATCTGCTACGACACTCGTTCGTGTCGTACCGGATACTACAGCACCCATAATAGATCAGCCAGAAAACATTACCTATGAAGAAGGAAGCTTTGGAAATGTTATTCTATGGAATGTTACAGAAGCCAATCCCTCCTTTTACAACATAACTCGACAATCCAATGAACTCATCAACAACTTCACTGTTATTGAATCAGGAGATTGGGGTCATGAAAACTTCACGATCAATGTTGACGGACTCAACGCGACACATTGGTACATCTACACTCTCTTCGTAGAAGATATGTTTGGACTAAATGCTACAAGTCATGTGAATGTTACAGTGGTTCCTGATACAACGCCACCAACAATCACTTCGCCTGCTGATATTGAATTTGAGTTTGGAGAAGAAGGTCATGAGATTCTCTGGCATGCTTTTGATAGTAATCCCAAGAACTACACAATCACTGCAGTGACCCTCTACAATGATACAACGTATGGGGATTATGATAACTTCCATGCTTTCATTCCAGTTGAAGTGATAGACTGGACTTTTACGGACCCTGATGGTGAAGACATTGTTGTGTCTCTTGATGCTCTCTACCTAGGCAACTACACAGTCACACTGACACTCTTCGATGATTTTGATAGAATGACAAACGATTCAGTAAATGTAACCATATTCAAGGATATTCGTGCTCCAATCATTACTCCTTCAGGTGATATCTCATACGAGGAAGGCTACTCGGGATACTACATTAACTGGACTGCAGAGGAGAACAACCCTCTTTTCTTCAATCTGACCCTTGATGGTACAGATGTTGATGAAGGTTCCTGGAATGGTTCAGAATACTCTATCAATGTGGATGATCTTGATGTAGGTGTACATATATTCAATATGTCCTTTAGTGACTTTTTCTATCAGTCTGACTTCTCATTGATTGAAGTGGAGGTCCTTGCAGATTCTCATATTCCAGTTGTAGCTGGAATCAAAACTGTTCAAACATTTAATACCGCAACATCAAACAACCTGAGTATTCAAGCATATGCCTGGGACTTGAATAATATCAGCAGTCTGGAGGTACAGTGGGGCGTCGGAGACCCTGAGAGTGTTGATTTCACATTTGAAACAATTGACATGGAACAGACTGAGATTGAGAACATCTTTGTTGCTCATCTAGGGGATTTCCAACATGGAGAATTAGTCTGGTACAAGGTTATCGCACAAGACAATTCGTCTGTTCAGCTTGTATTTGACTCTGGTTGGCTCAGTGTTGAAATCACAAGACAGAGTTCCATTGGAGCTCCAACATCCCTTTATGTAGTTGTGATTATTCTTGGGAGTTTATCCCTTCTTGTGATACTTATCCTCTACTTCAGAACAAAAACCAGATAGTCTGATTACTCATCTAACATTGAGAGGACCTTCATTGGTATAACATCACGATTACTTAGAGTGAGTTCTAGAATTCGAACATCTCTTCTCTGTCTGACCTCATCCAAGAATGGACTTCTTCTCATCTGGATTGTTCCAACAACCCTACCTGTGTCCAAACATTTCCGAACCTCGGGCGCAAAAAATTTCGAGAATAGTTCCATCTTGGCTATCTCGTCAATGATAATTAGATTGTTTGATTCTCGAGTCTTTTTGAGTTCTGGAATAATAATTGAATCAATGTCTTGAACAGACACTTGGTACTTGCTTACTCTGAGTCCTGTTTCAAAATCAACATGAGCCAATATCCCTCTCTTGCCTGACAGGGTTTCAATTGCGAACCCCACTCTCCTTCCTTTTTCTCGAATTTCATATGATACGAATCCTCCTACTTCGGTAGGTTTGATTCTTTCCACGATTCTTCTAATTGCTGTTGTTTTTCCGCAACCAGGTCTTCCAGTTAGTAGAATATTGCTCTTCATCAATTCGTTTAGGGTGTGGATGTCTTATCAATTCATACTCTGCTTTCTGAGCTTCTATTCGTCATCATTTATTTTTACAGTAAGATATTGAATCATTTGAGAAATCAATTTCAAAGAGTTCGATAGCTCAAAAAGTGGAGGTATACTCACTGGTGCCCTCTTTATTTCACGTTCAGGTTTTATTAGAAAGCTCATCCCTAGAAGATGCTATTAAAAATCCATTGTAAAGGTGGGTTCTTTGGATCTGATTGACAAACAGATTATACTGGAGCTATTCGGGAATTGTCGTGTAACATATCGCAGTTTGAGCAAGAAACTAGGTTTGTCATCAACTAGTACTAGAAAGAGAGTACTGAAATTACGGGAAACGGGATTGGTTAGTCGGGGGTATGTTCTCTTATCCCTTGCGATGTTGGATGCAGAACATTGCTATGCTAGGATCACAACCGATGGAACTGAGAAGGATGATGACTTCTTTGACAGAATGGGTAAGAATGCCGTCATATTGGATATGATTAGAACAGACCAACACTCACTAATCGTACATGCTGAGGTCGTAGGTTCACTTGGATTGTATAAGTTTGGGAAATTCATCCGAAGCTTTGAAAGTGTAATTGATGCTGACATTAATTTCATGCACCCGGTAACTCCCACACAATTACCAGATCACCATCAGTATGTCTATCTTGGCGAAAAGGTTGCTCTGACAAAGCAACATTTGACTGTTCTGAATCACTTATGGCATGACGCAAGAGTTCCTGCTACGGAAATTGCCAAAGTGACAAAATACTCTGCAAGTCGTGTTCAGCAGATTATCCGGGAACTTCAATCGAATCGTGGATTGTATTTTACAATCTTCACTAATTTCAGTGCGGCGGGAATTGTACCATTTCTGATTGGTATGGAGTATGACGAACGAAAGATCACTCCGCAGGGCATAGTCAAGTGGATACAGGACAGGTATCCCTTCGAGTATTGGAACTCTTGGCAAGTAGCAACCTCACCTCGGCTTTACCTTTTCTGTACTGCACCTGATATAAAATCAATCGACAGAATTACAAAACAGGTGAAGGATGCTCCGTTCGCCAATCAAGTGGGAACTGAAATCTTTCGTCCTCAGAACCATCATGTTGGTCCGGGTCACGTTCGTCTGGGTGAACTGTTAGGCATTGAAGTGATGAATCATCGTGTTCAGTTCTATAACACGGACAAGAACCAATTTTACTGAAGGTTTCATTCCGTTTCTCCAATCGGAAGGGTATCATTACGGAATTCTTCATCAATTTTTCTTACGCTGTTAAACTCTCACAGCTAACACTGTCTTAAATCAAAGCTATCGCCAACATATCTAGACCTAACGAATGAGGGAAGGAATTGCGAAAGAAGAGAATTATACTCTTGATAGGCTTGTTCGGTTTACTGTTCTTTATATCGCCGAACCCTGTAGCTGCTACTGAGGTTTGGTCTGACAACTTCGATGACGGGAACTATAATGGTTGGACAGTCGATGGTGGGGACTGGCGAGTCACGGATGGAGAATTGGAATCATACTATGTCGATGCTTCATCATATCCTGCTATAATTTGGCACGAAAGTTCAGTTGTCGTGGGGACTTGGAGTTTTGATTTACTCACAGCAGTTGAGAATTCAAATGTCGAGCATAATTTCTTGTTTATGGCAAACGGAACAGATACCACCTACGATGGTTATGGAGTCCGAGTTATCGCTGACGATGTCGTGTTTCTAAAATTCGTTGATGGCTCCTCCCTACCATTAACCATGGCTTCAATTGATGATATGGGTTCTTGGGCTCATGTTGACATAACTCGAAACTCAACAGGTGGTTTCCATGTCTATGTAAATGCGACTTCATCGCCTGCAGAACCCGATATCAGTATAGTGAACACCGATTACAGTTATTCAGAGAGATTTGCGATAGCCACCAATCATGTAGACTTTAGATTCGATAACATCGTTGTGGATGACGAGATTCTGATCACACCACCCGCACCAACCACACCCACCCCAACACCTACTCCAACACCCACACCAACGCCAACACCTACCCCAACTCCAATTGAAACAACGCTACTCATAGCTGGGGTTGGAGTCGCAGGAGTAGTCATCGTTGCTGCAGTTGTATTCATGAGAAGACGTTAGTTGAATATAAGAGAGTGAGAGGAGTTCCTCACATTCCTCTCTTCATCAATTCATATTTTGGATTTCGAGCTAATACCAACAATCAACTGATTTAATAGAAAGGTGCTTGATTATTTGAGAAATCAAATTCAAAGGGTTCGATAGCTCATAAAATGGAGGAGAGATCTTGAAGAGTGAATTATTGAAATGTGCAGGATTCCTGATTGGTCTGGTCTTCGTCTTCACGCTAATACCACAATCCGCGGCTGCTGTTGTGTGGGAAGACAATTTCGATGATGGAAACTATGATGGTTGGACTATTGCAGATGGAAACTGGGACGTTGAAAATGGATACTTAGTCGCAGACTTAACTAGTAAGATACGTTGTGAAATCTGGCATCCTAGCTCACAGGTCGTAGGAACATGGAGTTTTGATGTATTCGCTGGTCCTGTAGGGGGAGTTGTTGACATTTGCTTCATGCAAAATGGAACTGAATCATATAGAATCTCTATACGTCAGGATAATGACCCGGATGTGGCAGGTATCTGGTTTGAGGCTGGCTTCGCCGCTCTAGCTCACTATGAGCTTATAGGCTTCGAAGAAACATGGACACATTACGATATAACTCGTAACTCTACTGGCGGGTTCCATGTCTATTTAAACGCGACATCTTCAATCGAAGAACCCATTATTGAAGTTGTCAATACGGTGTACAGTTCCTCAGAGAGATTATTACTCATAAATCAAAATTATGATGGTTCAAGGATTGATAACATCACTGTTGATGACGAGATTCTAATCACACCACCCGCACCAACCACACCCACCCCAACACCTACTCCAACACCCACACCAACGCCAACACCTACCCCAACTCCAATTGATACAATGTTACTCATAGCTGGGGTTGGAGTCGCAGGAGTAGTCATTGTAGCTGCTGTTGTCTGCATGAGAAGACGTTAGATTTGTGGAAGAGAGGGAGAGGTGTTTCTCCCACTCCCTTTCCTTTCTAGTGATGAGGTTCTAGAGTATACTGTCGATTCCTCTTTGAACGAGCCGTGTTCACAACAGCTGCAAATGCTTTGTCATCAATCTCTTCTGCTTCAACGAGACCCGCTTTGACCACTTCTTTGAAGACCTTCTCTCCCTCTTTGCTTCTGACTATTACGGTAGTCCATCCTTCATCTGAACCAATATTTCCACATGAGATATCAGAGTTCATCCCTGTCAGGTCATGGCAATATGAACAGGAGTTTGCTGCAATCGCATTAAGGTCTGCTACTGGCCAGCTTTTCTCATCATCACCAAGAGTAACATTGAACTGACCTTTTGAGATTGCGAATCGGTCAACCTTAGCTATGTCAATCCCCTCTTTTTTCAGGAATCCCTTCAACTTCTCATAGTCAAATGACTCCATACAGAATAGACTGATTTTGAAGACACTCGCTTTCTTATCGACCTGAAAAAGTCCTGCAGGATGTGTTTGCATTTTGGTGACCGCTTCAATGTTGCAAGCAGTACCCACAACACCAAGCGACGACAATCCCTCCTTGAAGCCACGTAGCATCTCCTGCACTATGGCTGCATGTGTATACATTGTACCACCACTCTCAAGTAATTCTCTCTTGTCTTTGACAAGCTTGGCTATGGGCATCCATGGTTTGTCAGACTGTCCAACAACCACTGCTCCTTCAATGGCTCTACTTTCAAGCATATGACCCAATATTGCCGTCACTCCACCTCCATCCTGACGTTTATGATCTCTAAGAGACCTTACTTTCCAGACACTTCGATATTCACCAACATTCACGTCTTCAACAAAGAAAGATCTAGGGCACATTGTGTAACATATCCCACACGCTGAGCATTTTCCTGTCAGAGTTGGCGTGTATTTTCCATCAACATATTCGCCAGTTAATGCTTCAACTGGACATCCTGCTACACAAGAGCCGCACTCTACACAGGCTCCCGTCTTTATGATCTCTCGCTCTAACTTCTTGAATGCAAAATGTTTGACATTTTCTTTCAACCATTCTTGGCTCTTCTCAACTGCAGCTGCGTGGTTTCTGGTCAACTAAATCCCTCGGGAAACAATTTTGATTAGGGGAAAAATGGTGGTATTTAGAACTGCCGGATTATATTATTCACAAAGGTATATCAAGCAAAGGAAATTGTTCAAATTTGATTTAAAATGAAACTCTCACAAGACCAAATTGATAAGCTAATTCTAGATAGCGCAAAACATGTATGTGTCACCGATGAATGTTGTGTTCAACTTGTAGCAATCGCTGACCTTCCAAGCAGATTCGGAGAGTTTCAAATTGCAGGTTTCATCAGTCCATGTGATGGCAAGGAACACACAGCTATCATTCGGGGCGATATCATTGGAAAGGAAGGAGTTGTCACTCGAGTTCATTCAGAGTGCCTGACAGGAGATGTAATGGGTAGCCAACGTTGCGATTGTCGCGATCAGCTACTTGAATCATTGAAAATCATCGAAGAACATAGTGAAGGTGTTCTTCTTTATCTTCGTCAAGAAGGACGGAACATTGGTCTTACTGAGAAAATCCGAGCCTACGCTCTACAAGATTCAGGTCTTGATACAATTGATGCAAACATTCACTTAGGATATAAACCAGATGAACGCGATTATGGAATCGCAGCTAATATCCTCAAAAACTTGAAGGTGAAATCTATCAAGCTGCTGACAAACAATCCAGAAAAGATTCGTCAGCTAGCTGAAGCTGGCATCACTATTATCGAAAGGCTTCCACTCATCATTGAACCTACGGAGCATAGCAGGGCATACATCGAAACAAAGGCTAGACGATCTGGACATTTGTTTGGAGAGCATGCTGATACTCACGACATCGAAAAGATAGAGTCAATTGACCCTGAGAAACTGAGCTAGTTTAATTAGTTCTAAATCTCCTACACTACTTGCTTCTGTCTGATAGATTCGATATGTTTTTTCAAGACATCCTCAGAGTTGTCAGCCTTCACAAATACAGGAACATTGTCAAGTCCAGTTGCGATGTAGCTTGATAGCAACCAGGAACCAGGCGGAAATTCGAGTGTCTTATCTAGAATACTTAGGTCAATCTGGAATGAACTACTCACCACGGTTCTATCATAAGGTCTGGGTAGAGTTCCTACAAAGAAAGTATGCAATTGTTGCATGATGTTGGTGTTGAGATATGCAATCCTTTGTGTGGCTATAGCACCTCCAAGACCATACTTCCTTCCCTGACGAAGTAATCTCTCAACTGCGTGACTACAACGTTCAAGTTGTCCACTTGCCTTATTGGGAATGAATTCTTGGGCTTCATCAAATACAAAGAGTATTTGGGGTTTTATCTCGAATTTCTGTTTTCGGTACTTCAAAGCTGCACTGGTTAATCTAATCACTAACTCACGAATGGTATCTGGATCTGCAATAGAGATACAAATAACACGCTCTGGACCTGAAAACATTTTCAAAATATCTTTGACCGTTACACCGCTAGATGTCGCCTTCTTTGCTCTAGCTAGGTTGCGTTTTAAACTATCACGGGTTGTTCCCCAGGCGTAAACCCCCGAAGATGAATGAACATTAAAAGTTTCAATGGCGCTTTTCGCTACTCCAGAAAATTTGTCAATAAAATCATCATCTAGTCTTTCATTCAAAGCTTTGTTGTTATCCTCAATCCAATCTAACACGAAATTAAGTGTTTCATTAATAGCTTGAATATAATGAGGCTTGTCTTTTCCTTGACCTGCCCTCATTTCTTGTATCTCTTCAATCAGACCTCCAAAGGTTGGTATTGCTGTTAGTGGTTGGTTATAGAAAGTTACATGGCCCTCATCGTATAGTCTTTTCAAAACATTATTTGTTGACTCATCATCTTCGAAATCACGTGGCTTAACAATTGACCTCGCAAAATGGTCTGGAGAAGTTGCTTCATCCTCCAGAATCACTTTACATGGTATTTTGGGGTCTGCAATGACATCAGAGAGGAGAAATGGGTACTCACAACTTATATCAAAAATGACAAGCTTAGAATCCTTTGAGTGATAAAGAATCCTCCTAAATAAATTAGAAAGAAGGTTGCTTTTTCCTCCTCCTGTAAACGAGAAGACACCAAAATGATATCTAAGGAGTTTGTTATAATCAACATATATCGGTACTTCTTCATCCCTCTCTAGAAACATGCGTAATGTTCCAACTCGAGGGTCTATCTTTGGATCTGCAGATGTCGTTGCTTTCTTGAACCCAATCGCATCTTTAACCTTTGAATTGTAAATTCTGTCAACAGTTTTCATATTGATGACATGAACAGTTTCCCCAAGAAGCGGGTATGAAAATCCCTTTCGAAATTCAGCCTCACCCTTTGAATCTATAATTAGATCATAATTAATAGGAACTGCAGTCATGTGAACCATCATCGTGGATTGATCATCAGTAGCCCAGTCTGGAACGGATTGTTCTATGATTTCCATTTGTAGAGGATAATAGTGACTATCATGCACTCCACCAAGACCATAGTGAAGTGGCCAGACTTTACTGATAACCATCACTGTGAATCTCTTTATCCCATCTTTAACTGCTTTCTTGGATTGCCCTTTGAAATTCCCGACGGCAAGAAGCATTCCCTCTTCTAATTGAGCCATCAATTCTTTGTTATATCGAATCTTTATTCGACAGTCATAACGGGCTGCAGATCCTGCCCATTCAGATGTATAATTTGCCGCTACTGGAATAACTCTCGCTAGACGACCCTCAAAAGTGCCTTCAAAATCTGTGAAATATTTTTCATGAATACTTTCTTGATTGTTCAATGCTTGACCTCCTTTCTCTAAAACTGCTAAGATAGAATAGAAACTCTCTCAAATCTGAACGATTGATTAACCACACTCCAGTACTTTCCACCATTCCCTTGAATTGGCTCCAATAATATTTGGCAACTTTATCTGCAATGTATAGGGGACGGAGATGACCAAAAAGTTCAGGGATGCTCATACTAGTCATTCCTTCAAAGAGTGAAATTATGAATGATTGAACTGGATTATCGACGCCTTCATAGAAAACGACTTCGACAGGTTCAGGGCTATCAGGTCTGTTCTCATACTCATGAGGAAGTGTTGTAAGTCTGTCTGGTCCTTTGTCAAACTCTGGATAGATTAACCTATCATAGAGTAAAACATTGCTACGCAACTTGGGATCAGAAGCTGCTTGGCAAAGCTGGAAATATGATTTTGCAAATGTTTTCTCGAGTGATATCTGATTTCTTCTAGCTCCGGACACAAGCCCTGGTTTCCTATCAAAATGTGGAATTATTGTCTTGAATGCAGTGTCATACTCAACACTTGCCCAAGGAACTCTGAGACGGTCTTTCTCATGCAACGAAATCCACTGGAGAATCATCCTGTCTGTGTCTGGTGTATCTTGACCTTTATCCCCAAAACCACCTTCAAATCTACCAACATGATTGAGTACTGGTAAAACCTGTCGCTTGAGGTCTCTCGCAGATGTGTCTTTTGCTACTCCAATCAACAATGTACGATTATTCCAGCATTTTTCAATTGTCATATACAAAGAAGCTAGACTCAGAAAAGCAAGATCATTTGTGGTAATCCACCGACCATCAATTTTGAATCGTTCTTCATACGACACATTGGGATCTATAGAAAACATACGCTCACATACTTCTTCAACAAGTTTTCTAAGTCGCTCACGCATGTCACGAAATTGAGGTTTTAGAACGAAATGTTTCCCTTTTCTAATGATGACCCCTTTTGCTTCGCCCGAGCCTCGTATCCCTTTTTCGAGTTCCTTATCTAACCTAGAGAGATGAAATTCATCAGTCAATCCAAGTCTTTGTGCAATATCCTCGCGGGTCAGCGAGTTCCCGGGATTTTGTGCGAGTTCCATAATGACTCTTGAGAGAAGAAACTCACCACGCCCAGGTGGAGTTCCAAATTCCAGATTTCCAAATAGTTTCCTTGCGTACACCCATTCAGTCTTTGTGAACGGATTGCCATCTATTTTATGACCAATAAGTCCGCATTCGTGGTCCAAGCTCAATCTGAAATCGGATGTTTCTGCATAGAATGATGCAATTTCAGATGAGAATATTCTGTCCAGAAGGAGAATATCAACTGGTTTCTCTGAGTTTACAAGCTTGTATCCAAGATAAAACTCAGAGAGGCCCATCAAAAAATCCGCGAAAGCTGCGTTATCTACAACCCATGCGTCTGTGAACGTAATGGAGTTGTCGACTTGACCATCGTCGCCTCTTATTAGAAGAGTCTGATCAATCAATGGCACCTCATTAATGTAGACTGGTAGGACACTCGAAACCCCGATTCCTCTATCGAGATATTTTTCATCATAGGTGATTTTTGCTTCACCTGAATTCATGATTTCTACTTCTCCATAAGCACTATACGCTCCAGCAAAAAACACTACCAGGTCAAACACATCATGCTTCAATACCGTACCATCTATTCCCGCAAAAGTCAATCTTCTTTTTCCAAAGAACTCGTCAACGAACGGTAAATCGAATTTCGCTCCCGAATATGAAATCAGAAGTTTCGAGAGAAACTTATCATATGTCCCCTTAAGTCCCTCGAACTTAGACCGGTATTCTCCAACCTGCTTCTTTGCTCCTCCTAATAGCAGGTCCCCTGTCTGTTTCAATCGGCGGCCAATGAATGATGAATCCTCGTCATCCATAACGCTCCCTCGGGTCTCCAGTCACTATCACTATTCTCGTAAACGAACATAAGAAGATTACTCGGTACCAGCGAGTGTTTGTTGTTCTCTCTTGTACTGAAGTTTTAGTGTATCAAGGGGATATGTAAAGACTACTACTCGATTAAAAGAGTAGCCAACGTGACACAACCCTTAAAGTTCCCATTTTCCGATAGAAGATTCACTCGAAATATGTAGATGGAGCTCCAAATAGTGATCACGCTGGAAGATGCAGACCTCAGACTTAACAGAGCAGTCACTTTCGAGTGGTTGTATACAAACGGTCTAGGTGGTTATACATCTTCTACGATAGTAGGTCTCAATGCACGTGGATACCATGGACTCCTCGTATCTTCATTAAACCCGCCTGTTGACAGATGGCTTACACTCTCTCGACTCGATGAAGCCCTTGTAAATAAAGAGGGTGAATGTAATCTCAGTACAGAACAGACAAAGACAGGTGTAACTCACCGGGGCTATCGATATCTGAAACGGTTTGAGCTGAATCCTCTACCACAGATGGTCTACAAGACAGGTTCTGTTGAGCTGGAGAAGACCGTATTCATGGCATACCGACGGAACCTGACTGTGGTCAATTATGAAATCTCTACAGACGAAGAAACTATCTTCACAGTGACACCTGTTCAGACTTGCAGAGACCTCCATGCTCGTCCTCCTCACCTAGACTTTACACCCGAGATTGAGATCATCGATGCGCACTCCTATTTTTCATTTGATGACCGTCCGAGTAGTCCTTGGATGTATGCGTACACTCCAGATGCGGAGTTCATGCCCAGTGAAATACGAGTTACTGAACCTCAAATCTATAGAAAGGATAAAGCAATGGGGATTCCTCATGTAGAGGAGATGATTATCCCCGGAGTCTTTCACACAGTTCTTGAGCCAGGGTCACACTTCCTCTCATTTCTATTCGCTGTGAATCTCAATAGAAAAGCGCTAATGAAACGATTAGGATCCCTTGTCAAAGCTGAGCGAAAGGACTTTGCCAAAATGCGGTTCGAAGAGCTTCGACGTAGAAATATATTGAACGATCGTGCATTTGCAATGTCAAACAAAATACGCGATGAGGACATTGAGTGGCTCATCCTTGATGCTGATACATTCATTGTAGATAGAGCCTCAACAAAGATGCGTTCAATAATTGCTGGATACCACGAACTCGCAGACATCGGATTAGATGCACTCATCTCGCTACCCGGATTGACTATGTCGATAGGTCGATTTCAAGATGCTCGGGCTGTACTCACTAACTATGCTCGACATTCAAGATATGGTCTAGTTCCCAATGATTTTCCGGATCGAGGTATTCAACCGGAATATGACTCTGTTGATGCTTCTCTCTGGTTCATAATGGCAGTACGCAAGTATATTGAGTGCACAAGTGATGTTGAATTCTTACGTGGCATCATTTGGGACACTATGGAATCAATCATTGCAGCGTACAGAATTGGAACCAAATTTAATATCCGCGAAGACCACGATGGTCTGATTATCTCTGGTATAGAGGGTGTCGAAGTTTCGTGGATGAATGAACAACTGGGAGACTGGCTTGCCACACCAAGAATTGGTAAATGCGTAGAGGTCAATGCACTGTGGTATAATGCTCTAATGGCGATGGGTGAGATGTGTAATCTCGTTGGAAGAGATCCGTATGAGTTCCGGGCAGTTGCATCCTGGATAAGAGAGGCTTTTGAACAGACATTCTGGGATGAAGAACTAGGTTACCTCTATGATGTTGTGACAGATGAAGAATCGGATGCATCAATTCGTCCAAATCAGATATTTGCAATTAGCCTACCCTATCCTCTTCTTAACGGAATCAAAGCAAATTCAGTTCTAAAAGTTGTAACAAGGGAACTTCTTACACCATTTGGCTTACGAACCCTCTCACCTGCGGATAAAAGATATGCTCGAGCCTATACTGGAGGTCCCAAAAGTAGAGCTGCTGCAACTCATCAGGGAACGGTTCATCCTTGGCTTATTGGACCGTACATCTCTGCTTGGCTTAATGTTAATGGTCGTACTCCTGAAAACAAAATCAAGGCGGAAAAGAAGCTTTTCAGGCCAGTTCTTAATGTTGTTCGTCGTGGTTGTCTTGGCACAGTGTCTGATATGTTTGATGGATCGAAACCTCATCGAGACCGGGGTCGAGTTTCACGCGCACGAAGTGTCGCAGAACTCCTCAGAATCTACTTCGATGAGCTATGAATGATTCATACATAACACATTATATGCAATTTTCTACGTGATTATGTGCAGTTAGTCGGTTTTTCCATCAGAGGTCAATAGGATTGATCCTTTGATGAACACCATAAGAAATCAAAAGCCAACACCTCACTCCGAGCAGTCAATTCTCTGTCAAGGAGGTCGCGGCACGCTTGGCTTTTGGTGAGGTGGAAAAAATGAAAAAAGTATACACAGTAACACTAATCGCATTACTTCTCATGAGTGTTGTAGGCTCGATTAGTCCTGCCATAGCGCAAACCACACCTGAACCAACTTTGCGAGTTGCATGGGAGGTTGCTAATGAAACACGGCAATTCGAACATTCTGCACAACACTCTGATTGGGTGTTTGGGCCGCAGCCAGACATCTGGATAGAGTACGATAATGGTACTGACATTGCTGAGAACAGCTATAGGATTGAGGTTGGAATGGATCTAACAGTAAATATAATCATTCCAAAGTCATTCCTTGGTGTCGGTAACGATTTAGATGTGGTTCAGTTCTGGGGTACAAGAACTGGTCCCAGAGCTCCAGTATTTGGTTTGGAATACAATGCTACTTCAAATCGATGGAACAGTCTGGGTTTCAGATATGAGCCAGGCGTAGACGAACCACAACCTGCGCAGTTCATATCTTTAGATTCCTTGAACTCTGATTTCACAGAAGAAGCTGATAACTATGAAGTTATCTTCGCCATCACCTATGAGATTGAACTAGCACCAATGATCCTCACAACTGGAATGCAGGTGATTGATACAAATGGAAGACCTGTGTCTTCCTCATGGTTGACATCTGCAACTGCAGGAAGGTATGGAACTCCGCCACTGGGACTTGGAATGCCTGTGAATCCATTAGATTTCTCCCTTCCGGATTATTACTATGCAGACATAGTTGATGAAACTGGTAGAATTATGCACTATGCTGACGTGAACGATACATTCATCATTCGTTTGATGTCACGTGCACAAATTGGCAGTACATTGATTCCACTTGTTGCACAGCTCACCTTTGATCCCCAATACAAAATCACTGTGAACTGGTCTTATCCAGTAAGTTTAGCTACAAGTGAAACAGTACTCTTTGATAGAGATCTCGAATTCAATAATTCCTACCCAGTAGACCTCTTGCCTACGATGGCACTAAAGGTCAATTCCACCGGGGCCTATCCGATAGCAGGATACCTTGATCTTGAGTGGGAATGGATAGACCTTGGAGGTGGTATGGGAATGTGGTTCCCCCACCTAACCGTAGTTGAGAACTCTTCCATTGATCTCTCACGTTACTACGTGATAGATCCAGCTACAACTGACATCTTTGATGATCGGCATCGTGTGCAGTGGGGAGGTTACTTCACAAATGAAACCGACTTAGACATTGGTTGGGGTTTTGGTGGAGTAATAGAACCAGAATTGGGTCTTGTCACAGTACTTGATGTGGAAGGTAATCCAATTGTAGCGAGACCTGAGATATCATCCCGCCAAACAATGAAACTAGCTTTTCGTGCAGCTTTCATTGAAGCCTTCGTCTATAATGCAATGGGTGAAATCGCAAATGTTGCTCAACAGACAGATCCTCTCAATCTGACTATGCTGGTGCACAGAGACAAAGACATGATTGATGGATCAATTATCTACGAACCCGAACCTGATGTATTATTCAACCTGACTTCTGAGTTGAAAGACATCACAATAGAGGTCAAAGGTTCCATTACGGATGGTAATGAAACACACTACTGGCGAGTTGATATTACCCATTCCCTAGTTCTTGATTATGAAACAGATACACATACTACATCATCTACATACGACATCACAATGTTTCTAGCTGGTGGAATTCGTCTCTGGAATGTAGCATTACCCGCTAATCATGTGTCTGTGTCTGATTTTGAAATCACACTGGGTGAAGATCTATCTACACTGATCGTTCTGTTCAGCTTTGATGAACGAGCTCCATCTATGGTGATAGACAAGGCAATAATCAAAGTCGGATTAATACAGAACGTTCGTTGGTGGACTGGAACCGACTGGGGCTTTCCAGATCATCTGAATGGAACACCTGAGTACCCAGTTGAAAAATACAATGAATTGATAGATTCATGGACTGACTCGTATATTCAGGTTGATATCTCAGGCGAAACCCTCTGGAGTCCAAGACACCTTCGTCTAGGTGCTGTTCCATCATATACTCCCCCAATCTGGATTGTCACAGAGGATGGGGCAATCGATCTAGATGGTAACATCTTCACAGAGGATGATCAATACTTCATCAAGAGAACCGGATTCTGGGATGACTGGGGTAATGTTACAGTTGAAGGAATGTGGGTCGGAGTTGGCTTTGATCCTTCACCTGGAACTCCTGGAGATGAATTCTGGTCTGAGAACTGGATGGGTGTTGTAGAACAGAATATCTGGTTTAGCGCAAACGAGACCTTCTACTGGTATCATGCATCTAATGGATCATCAGTCAGTGCAGACGACATGGCTGACATTCAGGATTTGATGTGGGCTGACTTTGACAACAATATACCAAAACCAGGCTATGAATACGTTTATTGGTTATCCAAAAACTGGACACTTAATACAGCTGTTGTGCCTGGTCTCGAACAAGGTCGGTGGACAACTACTTGGTTTGCATGGGGTACTACACAGAACTTCTGGGTAAGTATCGCTGAAGATCAAGCTACATTGGCACACTTCAGAGCACAGTACGCTGGTCTACTAATCTTCAATGATGGTCTAGGTCCAATCGAGAATGCTCCCGATTTCTCAATTGAGGGTGGTCAGGTTGTAACTGACGAGGTCACACACCTCGTTTTGATTGATGAAGTCGGCACTGTCACACTCCGTCAACCATTTGGTGCCACAAATAACTCAGGCAATGTGCAAGTCAGTCCTGATACTGAAGTTGCTTTTGGAGTTACTATCACTGATGTGAATGTGACAATCTATCCATTGAAGGTAGAACACTCATCTGCACTGAGAGGCGCTTGGGATTTCAGACAGTCATATGAGGGGTCTATTGGACTCAATGCAACCAACTTCGACTATTGGATAACAAGTGCAACAGTTGATGAGATGGCATTTGATATCAGCTTCAATGTTGATATGGTCAGCTTTGATGCAGAGGATCCATTGACTTGGAATCATGCTGTGTCCTTCAAGATTGACCAGACGATCGGTGACTGGACGCTACACGACTTCGATAACGTCGTGTTGGATGGACGAAGTCTGGCTGTGAACTTCTTTGGAGTTCTAGCAACAGGAACCGTCACGAGATATACAGCAGGAGATCGACCAGTTACTGACAACAATGGTGCTAGCCAAGATGCAGATTACTATGAGTTTGGAGCCGAGAATAATCCCTACGCAAGTGTAGAGATGGGTGGACTCCCATACATTTGGGGCTATGATGGTAGTTCCCATACTTCAGGATCATCCACAGCTCCAATAGGTGCTTTCAGTTTGATGTACGAATCTGCTTCAGGAAGTTCTGTGACCAATTGGAATGTTGAAGCATCCATGCTATTCATGACAGCTGGTTACAAGAACTGGGGTGGACATGACATCATCTGTGATCCAATCTTTGTAGCATATACTAGCGCATATCAGAGCGCTGGACCAACTACACCAGGTGATGGTAATCCAATGATTCTCTACTTGGTTGTCGGAGGCGTAGTGGCTCTTGTTGTCGTAGTTTGCGTACTTTATAGAAGACGGTAGAAATACCTGACATGATCGCGGCTTAACAGGTCGGATTGGTTTTTGATTCGACCTGTGCCGCAGTTGTTTTTCTTATGCTATTGTTCAAAATGACCTTCAGGAAATCCATCCGCGACTGTTGTAGGGTCACTAAGATAACTGTTGTCCGGTGGCATCACTTCACTCCACCCCTTTGGAGAGTATTCGTAGGAAGCACATGATGCATTTCCCGATGATAGCCACCTATCAATATCAAGAGGTGCGGCTGTTACCAATGAATGAAATAGGAACCCAATGAGTGGATGGGTTACAACAGCAAAAACATCTCCTGAATGTTTTCCTGCTATTTCATTCATACATGCACCAAATCTTTCACGAGCAAGTACAAGTGATTCACCATCACTAGGTTCGTACTCCTCATCATTCCACATCTTTACTAGTGTTTCATGTAGTTCAGAATTATTCCCAATGTTGACATCATCAAGGCAATTTATCTTCTGAATTTTCGCGTTGAACTCCTCTCCTAGAATCTTAGAGGTACTCAAGGCTAATTTCGAGCTCGCTGAATAGATTCTTCTTACTCCAGCAACAACTCGAGACAATGCGATTTCCAATACCTGATTCTCGCCCCTCTCTGAAAGCTTTTGAGAATCCTTTTTGTCTGGTTCACCTGTTGTGATAACATAGACCATAGTTCTTGGCGTAAGGCGACTACTTGATTCCCTCTCTTGGACGTACTCGAACATGGTATGCAACCGCCATGAATTTCTTTCCTTTGTTCTTAATATAACCAAGTATCATAATTATTCAAACATCTTTCTAAGGGTTACTCTCTTCTTCCAAATGCTTCGTAAAATCATGTCCTTCTATTCTATTATCAAGGTGTTAAATTTTTAAAAACGGTATAAAGAAAATCAAAATGCCGTTGGTTCCTCTTGATAGTACAAGAATTAGCGATTTAAGGGCATCTTACTTCAGATGTAAGATTCTTATTGCCTTAGGTTCTGAATTCTAGTGAGGCTGAATGGTTTGAGAATATCTCTAGAAAAAATGAGCAAACTCGACGGAAGGACCTGTTTTATCTGCGGAAAATATCTTCTCAACTATTCTTGGAATGATATGTCATATCTTAAAGTTCATACCGGTCAGAGTGTGAAAGCTAAACCAGATATGTATCATCTTTTCTCTTGTCCTAATTGCCAGAGCCTCGCACACAAGAGATGTTGGTACAACGTTGGTGAGAGGAAAATACGGAAAGGATTCTTTGGAAAGGAGTGGCAATTATTCTGTCCAAATTGTGGTCAGTTTCTCTCGCAGAAACGACCTCAGAGAATTGATTGGAAGCGAGGATATGAGATTCCCGGACACCCCGACTCAGATATACTCGAACTGCATACTTCGGATGTCGTGGCATGGAAAGCTGGCTCAGTGTTTGGAAAAATAGGCAAGGCAATTGATAGCTTCTTCCAGGCTGTTGGACTTGGGTCTCTGAGTGATCCGGAACGAAGCTCAATAGCTAAAGCCGCTCAAAAAATTGGTAAGACTATTCAAGATGTAGCAGAACGAGTATTCAAGTTGAATGTACCAATAGAGAAACGGTCTGAGCTTCGTGATCTCAAATGCCAGAACTGTGCAGCACCTCTTCCACTCCCAGGAGAGTTTGATGACGCTGTAGTGTGTGCTCACTGCGGTACGGCACATCTTTTGTAATGGATATCTAAGAAACTTGAACCTCAGGACTCGCGCGAGATTCATTAATATACGCCCAGAAACCTTTCAGGTTGTACTAGCCAGTTGGAGGCTTTGATTCCGAATGCCCGTATATCTTGAGTTTAATGAGTCAACCTCTCAATTCTTCGAATCCACACGTAATGCAAGTGATGACACCATCTTGCTTGTTATTGACGAAGCACAGAAGAAGTTGATAATGACAGTCCCATCTGGGAAAACGATGATTACTAGACGTGCTGCTGAGCGTCAAGCAAGAGGCATCACAAAAACCGGATTTTTGTGCAACGATGGTGGTCGTTATGGCAGAGACCACGAGTTGGAAGTCTTAGGCGAGGGTGGTCAGCTACCTGATCGTCTGAGAGAAAGCCCGCGAGAGGTCTACTAGTAATCGAGCCCCTCCTACGGGCTCCCCAATTCTTTTTCAGGACGTTTGTCTGTACCAATTTAAAATAAGCGCCTTGAATAAAGGCAAAACTTTATTAGATTAACAATAGTGAATTGATTGAGGTTTTAGAACATGCGATGCTACAATATGAAATATAGTTCAATTCGCGGAAAAGATGTTCTCGATTCTAAAGGTGAAAAATTCGGTGGAATAATGGATATAATATTCGATGTTTCTGACAACAAGATAGCCCTAAAGCATATGGTTGTTGGAGGTGGAATGATCGAAGAATTCCTAGAATCCATTGGAGCTAGACCAGACATAGATCCAGTCCTAAATATTGATCATATTGAAAATATTGAAGATGATGTCCATCTTAATGTGGAATGTGAGTCGCTAAAGAAGACTCTAGACCCTGGTGTCCTTACTGAAAATGATATGAAGTTCTCTGAATTATCAGACATCAAAGTCATAGATGCAGATGGCATCAAAATTGGATTCATCATTGATATCTGGTTTGACAACGACGGTGAGATATGGTTAGTTCTAGGGGGAGGTTTCTTTGAGGAACTGCTTGAACGGTTACATATTCAACCAGATATTGACTTGCTTGTTCCGCTTAATTTTGTAGAGTCAATTGACAAGAAGGCAATCAAGCTCACTCGTACAAAATTCCAGTTGGAGTCAACATGTGAAGATGAGTACAATAAGCTCAAACTAAGGGTAACGGGTGCTAAACCCGCAGATGATTCCCGATACCCTGCACTAAGATTAGGTGTTGGTACCGGTAGGAGTTTTGCCTAAACCCACAATCCACAATCTACACTGTGGCTAACTAGAATATAATGACCACAAGGAACACTCCAATAATTGTTAGGATTGTTCCCAAGGCAACTCTACGATTAACATCTTCGCCAAGGTAGACTGCTGATAAAGGAGCAGTGAAGACTGGAGCCGCAGCTATTACCACCGCAGTAACAGTAGCACCTACAAATTTGACCGCATAGCTATATGCAATCATGCTAAATCCTACTCCAAAGAGACCTGTTAAGAGTGCCATACCTGTAATCCGTCTTGTAGGAAGTCTTCTACCATTTTTGAGTGAGATGAAGAAGATTGGCACCAGAA
>JAEOUL010000165.1 GCA_016839345.1 Candidatus Thorarchaeota archaeon
CCGATAATCCGAATCTTGTTCTTCTTTGCAATAGAAACAATCTGATCCTCGATTTCAGCTCCCCTTGGTCCTGTTTCCGAGAACCCTCCAGATATCACGATGACCGCCTTTGAACCTTTAGCCGCAATATCTTCAAACACTCTTGGTGTGATTCTGGCAGGTACAGCGACAACTACCAAATCAACTGGACCATCAATCTCTTGAAGAGTTGGAAAACATGGAATTCCTAAAACCTGTGTGTATTTTGGATTGACACCATAGACATCTCCAGTGTATTGAGGTTTGATGAAATTCTGAATTATTGCTTGACCCACACTGTTCTGACTTGCAGAGGCGCCATATATTGCAACACTCTTGGCTTCAAAGAATAGATTGATGGATTCGGTATTCACAGTGGACAATATTCTCACATCCAGACCTAAGGTGGAATGGACTGTCTGAAAACCAATTAGTACTTGTTTGTTCCCATCTGGTCTAGATGATAACGCTAAAAGCAAGAGTTACTTGAGTTCACAAGAGGCACAGAAGTGAGCTTTGATTTCTTCACGGATGGGATTTCTATCCTGCAGGCATCATCCAACGATCTAGAGGTTTGGATGAGCGAAGCCTTGAATTCACGTCGGATTACCTTTGGAAACGAACTCCTCTGCTATAGTCCGACTGCATATCCATACAGAATCAGAGACCATGAACAAGTCAGTTCAGTAAATTTTGTGTCCCTCAGTGTGACAGGCACTGCATGTTCGTTGAAATGCGAGCACTGTGAAGGACACCTTCTGAAGGGAATGGAATCTACAATCACACCAGAAACCCTCTTCGAGCGCTGTAAACAAATCAAGAGTCTTGGAGGAGAGGGCGTACTGATTAGTGGTGGGTCTGACTCAGAGGGATATGTCCCCCTCGAACGATTTGGAGATGCCATTGGTCGAGTAAAGTCTGAACTAAACCTCGAAGTTGTCGTACATACTGGTCTTGTTAGTGAACAGACTGCACAGTTTCTGGCTGAAGCACAGATTGATGCCGCAATGCTTGATGTCATTGGGGATGAGCGAGTTGCGCGTGAAGTGTATCATATCAAGGATGGACCAAAGAAAATGCGTCACACTCTTGATATATTAGAATCACTCAATGTTCCGACTGTTCCTCATGTTCTTGTGGGATTAGACTATGGCAAACTCGGGGGTGAGCTTGAAGCCTTGGAGATTATCTCACAGGGTTCACCAGCCGCTGTGGTCATTATAGCACTGAGCCCATTACGTAAGACTGCAATGGAGGGTGTGGTTCCACCCATGCCTGAAGACCTTGCTCGCATTATAACTATTGCAAGGGTCGGAATGAGGGAAACCCCTCTACTTCTAGGATGTGCACGCCCAATGGGTCAACACAAGATTGACACAGACATGTTTGCAATTAAGAGTGGCGCGAATGGAATCGCACTCATCAGTCAAGAAGGGGTCGATTTTGCAAGATCTGTGAATCTAAAGCCGGTCTTTCTGGATGTCTGTTGTAGTTTAGCCTACAAAACTATGATGTGACCTCAGTCCTGACAATCCATCCTGAAAATTCATACCCAAAATCGAAGACCCATAGTCCGAGAGCAGTTACTAGAAACATTGGCCAAGGAATTGCCAGGAATAATGCTACTAGTTTGAGTGTGAACCTATACTTGAACAACCAATATGCTCGCGGAGATCGTTTCTGGTCTGCCCAATCATTCCCTTTCTCATCTAGAACTGCTGCTAGGAATAGAATAATGAGAATTGTAAGCCAATCGAGCCAATTAGTTGGGAGAGGAACACCTCCCAATATCACAATGGTCACAAAAATCAGAATGAATCCTATAATGAACTGAGGTCTGTTCACCTTGCCTGAAGCCGTGACAGCAATCAAAATACTAGTTAAGAGAACCAAGTCCCATTCTGAGAGAGTCATTAGAAATCCAAATAGGACTCCTGAAAGTGCGAAAGGATACCATGCCAGATGGGGTCTGCTCAGCTCATCCAGCAGCTCATCTCCTAATTTCAGAGTGAATCCCGCAGACAAGTAAGCTAGGAAGTATATAATCCACTCAAGCATCTCTATTGTCCATCCACACACTGCCATTGAGATTAAGAAGTGGCTCCTCAGTCTAACTATGACTCTTCGCTGGACATTTCTGTCCTCAGATAGCCAATTTGCATCATCGGAGCCTTGTAGACATCCACAGATGCCTTGATAAAACTTGGCGATTGTCTACATCAGAACTACTGGCGTTCCGATTGCTTGACCCGGAAGATTAGTGCGGAACTTTGCACGAACTGCCCCACTGTTCCCGTGAGCCCCAAGAATCTTCCCTAAGAATTCTCTCTCCTCTGGTGAGGTCCATTTCACCTTTCGGCTGATAAGGGCTGAAGCCTCCGCACGAGTCTTAATATCATCAAAAATCAAAATCACCTGATTTGTGTGCTGTAGGTGTTTACCCCTACGATAGCTTGTGACTACACCTTTTCGGCCCTTTAGAACGTCACTCTTTGACATGCGGAGTTCCTCCTATGGGAGTTCTCGTGAACGCCCCAAGGAATCGGATATAAGACTTACTGAATAGACTACTAACTTCTCAGGATTCAATTCCTGGGCCCTTGTCAGGGGTTGACATTGTATCATCCTTCTTTGTATATCGTCTTGAACGATCAACTTCTCTACCTTTCTCAAGTAGTACATCTCGAACTGTATACCCTATCGGATTCTGTATTTGCGCGACTCTGTATAGTGCAAACCATAATCTCCCATCACCCATTGAACCTTGAATATAGAGGTTGTTAACCATATCTCTAGCTCTTTCAAATCTATCAGTAGAATGTCCAATTGACATTAGGACTCCTTTCTCTCGATCATTGATCTCTTTAACACGCCATGCCATCTGCATTGAGCTAATGAATGACAGAATCATAACGAACACAACAAAGAGAATTGAATCCATGAATAATGCCAAGTCAGCTATGATAACTGAAACGGCTACTAGTGATCCAACTAGGATAATTTCGAACAATATCCCCTCAAATACAGAGTTTGTATAATGAGTAACACGCCATTGATAGTATCTCGAAATAGCTGAAGTTGGCTCTCTGAAACGCATAATGTCGTACAAATATCTGTCTCTAGCTCGTCTTCCTATGAATAGCCAGATGAATTGTAGTAAGATAGCTTGCAGGAATATTACAAATGTGAGCATGCTATTGGGAGACAGCTGCATAAAACATTCGACCCTGAGTATGCGTTTAAACGTATTGAACAGCGCTCTAACGATTACTTTCGGTTTACCCTCCACTCGGAAAATGTGCTCAGAATCAGATACACTCACTAGGAAAATCTGAACCTCTTTCAGACTCCCGTTAATCTTGGATCTATTGTGGATTTGAGCGGGTCTTGGTCATGCTCTCCCGGAATCGACCTGGACCCGCCTCCTCTCTTTTTGTCAACAGAATGACTTATCATCAGTCACAAAATTGTTCGCTGTTGGTGACTTTCTTGGACAAAGTCAATCATATAGACCCGGAAAAGACTGTAAGCATCTCTGATTTCCTTGATGCGATGTCTGGTGTAAGTGTGCTTGGTGCAGGTAGACTCGGTAGAGCCATGAACATCACAAAACGAATCTTCGAAGATTCAGATTGCTACACATTCCTCTCCATATCTGGACCTATGGTTCCAGGAGGTCTCCGAACTATCGTGAGCCATTTGGTTGAGAAAGGACTTGTGGATGCAATAATCACAAGTGGAGCAAACATTGTTCATGATCTCATTGAGGCCTATGGAGGTGGTCATTACCGAGTGCCTCCTTCAAAGAATGACTATGAACTTCGAGAGGCTGGAATGGGTCGAATAGCTGACATATTTGTTCAAGAAAAGGACTTTGAACTCTTTGAGAAGAGTATCTACACATTCCTAGATTCTCTATCAGAGGAAAAACTCACAACCCTCGCGCCGAGTGAATTTCTTGCTGAATTGGGCCACACGATTGATGATACAACCTCTATTGTGAAACAGGCATCCAAACAAGGAGTTCCTATCTTTTCACCCGGCCTCATGGACTCGATGCTTGGGTTCCATCTCTATACCTATAGTACAACCAAGAATCTGGCTCTCGACTTTGTGAAGGACCTTCGTATCTTGGGAGATATTGTTACCAAACAGAAGAAGACTGGAGCAATCATGCTTGGAGGAGGTCTCACTAAACACTTCACAATGGGCTCTACAATCCTCCGGGGAGGTCTTGATATGGCTGTACAGATCACACTTGATCGACCAGAGGGAGGTCGTCTGGGCGGAGCTCCACTTGTTGAAGGCATTTCGTGGCAAAAGATGCAGACTGAGGCTAACTTTGAAACCGTCATTGGAGATGCTACGATTATCTTTCCGTTACTCATTATCGGGTCTTTGTCTTGAAAATCTGGCGTGTCATTGGCAGGAATTCAGTTCACAATTGTTAAATACTACTCAGTCTATATCGAAATGTGGTTCATATGGGCGACAAGAAATGGCCAATGCCTTACAGAAAGGGATCGGTGTACTTCCAATACCAAGTGAAGGATTTTGAACGAGCCAAGAAGTTCTATTCTGAGATTATGGGTTTTGAGATCACATGGGATGGTGGAACAGAAATCGGATGGGCTGAGTTTGCGCTTCCTGCAGAAGGTGCTAAATTGGGTATCAACCTGATACGAGAGGGTGAACATCGCCAGGGTTCTGGAACACTCACAATAGATGTTGAAGACCTTGACGTATGCAAGTCATATTTTGAGAGCAAGGGAATCGATGCATCTGAAATAACTGATATTCCTGACATGGTTTCATACTTCAATGTAAAGGACACTGAGGGTAATCCAATACAGGTTGTAGCAGAACCCCGCGTCAAAAGCGAGAAGTGAACCCAAAATTAATCATCATACTTCATGGCTATAGCTAATCCAATCAACATAATCAGGACACCAATGTACAGATGGTGCAATTGAAATCCCATTATGATGTATGGGTCGAAATCCGGTAGAAAATGAAGGAAATCGGTACCATCTACAAAGTCATGAAGATCATCAACGACTAGAATCAGACCAACTATTAACGTCAGAACACCTGCTGCAACACCTTGCTTTCCCACGATTTTTCACTCCATTTTGAGGTTATTAAAATCCTTTCATTGATATTATACTTGAGAAGTTATCAATGAATCCTTTAGCAAACAGTTGAGAAATCAATCGTCAAAGAAACTCTATTCCGTATCACCTTCTTGTTTCCTCTATATTTTATTCTCTCAGACAGACAAGGGCTGTTGTCTGCACGAGAACCGGATTCCATAACGTGGATGTTAGGAGGAATCACGCGTCTAAGGACATTGTGACTCTCAAACTTCATGTCACAGTTTTTACAATTATTCTGTCAAATTCGCGACGTTTGACAACAATATCTTCTATTCAATCCCTCAAGACACGAGGTATGCCAATTAGCAATAGAACCATTTCAAGCAATGAAATTGACAGTTGGGAGAGGATTGATAGCAAATGACTCCCAGTTTGTAATAAGATGACAGAATAACCAATCAAAGGTAGAAAACCAACTATTGCACTTACTATCAGGGCTATGAATGATATTGCCTGATCGCCTACAAGATTCACTGAAGTTACTCTACCACCACCACGTATCCTGTAAATTGCACCACCTACAGCTCCACCAATCGAATACGCACAAGGTAGCTGAAATAATGGTATGAACAGAAGAAATGGTGAAATTAAGCGACTAGACAGAAGTAATATGAATACAATCAATAATGTAGCTGAATAAGAAATCGCGAATATGGTTATCTTAGAGTTAAGAACCTGTCTTGTTTGAAGTGGTAATCCTTCATACACTGACGCTCCTTGTGTATCAAGACCAAGGAGCCCCATTATTGAGAGACCTGCAAACATTGTAGTATATCCCATCACCAGTAAAACCGAAAAACTCCGTATAACATTAGATGCAGTGTATCCGATTAATAAAGCAGGAAGGATTAGAAAGATCATAAGAAAAGGAAACACAAGGAGCATAATTGAACCAAGACTCCGAGTTGCAACACGGATATCTTTTCTAATGAGTGCAGGAATTGAAGAAGAGATATGCAGATCGATTGGCCTTATAGTGGATGTTACCGCCATGGGCACACCTCCTAGTGCAAGAGAACGCAATACTCGACCGCTTGAACGATAACTTCGCACACCAAGAAAAACATAGATGATTGATGCGACAATAGCAATAATGCTTGTTGGGAGAGAGAATACAGGACCATATGTCAACATTGCCGCAACGAATCCAAAGGAGAATGGAAAAACTAGTGCGAAAATACTCAGAACTTCCGGACTAATAGCTGTTGTTACAAAGATGATAAACTCAACAATATATGGTACAAAATTCATTGCACTGTAGGCCATGACAATACCGAGAGTCATTCCTATGCCTGCCCCAACTCGAATGATGACCGAAA
>JAEOUL010000070.1 GCA_016839345.1 Candidatus Thorarchaeota archaeon
CTATCATTATGTATCCTGCATCTGTACTTGCTGATAGAAACCTAAAGGGCACCCTTCTTGCTGGAGTTCTTGGCAATGCGTTAATCTTACTATGGTTCAGTCAAGGAAGCGGTGTCGTAATGATGTATATCATTAACTTCGTCTGGGCGATTCCTTTTGTTCTATGGACTGGCTCTGTGAAAAGTATCATCGTCTTAGTTGTTTCCGAGGAAATAAAGGGGAGAGCGCTTGGAACCTATGATTTATTGATGGGAGTTGTAGGGATGACAGCACAGATATTCGGAGCCACTATCTGGGAAATTTCTGGAAGTCTGAGGGTAGTTTATGGCGTGGCTGGACTGATTGCGATGGCTACTTCATTGTTAATCTTTGTCTTGCTTAGACACATTCACATTCCCAAACCCTCAGAGGAACAAAGCGTGCATATCTGAAACTACAGCTCGTATTTCTCAATCACCTCGCAAAATCGGTTCATATATATGTGTGAGTAGAATTCAACTGCGTAGAAATCTACCTAGTTGTGTTTTGAATGAGCAAGCAGGTCAAATTGTTCCTTCCCACTCCTGAGAAACTAACTCCTATACAGGCATTAATTCTGATACAACTTCTAGAAAGACCAAAATATGGATATGAAATTTTGAGAGGTCTTCGTGAAGGATTTAGAGGTGCTTGGGAGCCAAAGACTGGGACAGTCTATCCCGCCCTCCAAGCTCTTGAGAAAAAGGGTCACATCATGAAGAGGGTCAACAATGAAAAGACTCACTATAATCTTACAGATCAAGGTAGAATGTTAATGCAAGAGATGAGTGAGTATGTGGCAGACTACCTCTTGTTTAACTCCAGATTTATTGAATCAACTGTGGATAGCATGCCTCCCCTCTTTACTCAGGAGGTGTTTGCTAAGATACACATGTCAGGTCTCGATGAGATCTTGCCTGAAGAAACAATTCTTGAAGCGATAGGAAACTTACCTAATGAGAATCTCAAGAGAGCCTTTCTAGAACTCAGAAAGACCGTCCTTCAACGTAAGCTCAGGTTAGTTAGGAGATATCTAAAGGATTTAGACATGTGAGGTGAAAATGTGAAAGAGTATGACATCGTGATTGTTGGTGCTGGTCCTGGCGGCTCTCTTGCGGCAAAAGAGGCCGTAGAGAGGGGTTTCAAGACTATCTTCTTTGAGCGAGGTCGTAAACCTGGAGAGAAGAATTCCTCCGGCTGTGGACTAGGACCTAGATTGTGGCGTGAGTTTGATTTCATGAAGGAGCTAACTCCTGATGCATGTCCTTCCATGAGACCTGGGGCGGCTGCTCGTAACTACTTTGTCAATTCAGAGGGAGAAGTAACAGGATACATCATGACCAGACCCACAGAGTCAGTCACATATGAACCTGCAAAAAGCTGGATTACAATGAACTGCTATCGAAGTGAGTTTGATCCTTGGCTTGCACAGTTGGCTGTTGATGCAGGAGCAGAATTGAAAACATCAACTCTAGTCACTGGTCTCCTGAAAGATGTTGACAAAATAATTGGAGTTGTTGATGAGAAGGGGGAGAAGTACAAGGGACTTGTCATCGGTGCTGATGGTGCTGTATCAATGGTTGCCCAACAGTCTGGTTTGCGACAGAGATGGGAACAGAAACATGTGACTTTGACTCTTCAGTACGACTTCGAGTGTTCATCATCGAAGATAGATGATATAATGGGTGATGAAGCATTAGCCGTGTGGTGGTCAGCGACTTTTCCCGCAGCGTATCAAGTCTTTTTCAACTCTAGTTTTCATATCGGCTTTGGAAATTGGATGACTTGGTGGAATAAGAATCCAGTTCACTATCTCAACACGGTGGTCAATCTAAAGTATTTCCAGAGATTGATACGAATCCTAGACGCCAAACCTCGTGAGTTTCAGGCTCATCTTCTTCCATGGCAGGGAATGCCAGAAAACACTCACACTGACAACGTTATTCTAGTAGGTGACGCAGGAGGATTCCCTTGTCCACTTGAAGCAGAAGGTATTTACCCAGCAATGGTAACTGCGAGAGCAGCAATTGAAACAGCAGCTGAAGCAATATCCATAGGTGACACATCCAAGCAGTCTCTATCTGTCTATGATGAGAAATGGATGGCAACCTCTGTGGGGGAAGACTTCAAGTCTGGTCCGGAACTGCAGAGTATCTGGATGGCACTTCCGTTCAGTCCAAGGAAATCGATGTCCTGGTTCGTACCATTGTTCATGGAAGTCATTGGTGGAATAATTGACTGGTCGGAAGCACATCCGGTGAGGATACGACAAGTTGCTCGGAGAATCAAACATTATCTACCTCAATTAGTGCCTTTCATCATTAAAGAGGTGATTCCACTTCTGACTTCGGTCTTGGGTGAGGATAGAATGGATATGCTGACCGATCCCGAGAAACTACTTACTGAGATGCCAGAGATAGAAGAGGCCATAGCTATAGCGTTCATGTCAACAGATGAGGAGGAAGAAGAATGAAGATAGACCATAAGAAACTCGTGAAGCGAATTCCCGAAACGGGCGACTTCATCAGCATTGACATCGACAAGTGTACTCAGTGTGATCGATGCCTTATCATCTGTGTGATGAATCTTTGGAAGAAACGTGATGACAAAGTGTACATTGTAGACGATTATACCTCACAATGTCTGGAGTGCGGAGCATGCGCCCAGGTGTGTGAGAGTGACGCAATAACCTTCAAATTCCCTGTGGGTGGGACTGGAATCGTCATCGAACAGGGATAACAACGACATAACAAGGATGCGACGTGCAAACATGATATCAGCGGTGACCAAGATCGTTGGAGATGACAGAGTTTCCAGCAATCAGGAAATACTAGAGAACTACACTGGAGATTTCACACCCTCATTTGTTGTCTGGCCAATGTCAACTGATGAGGTAGTTGAGATTGTGAAATGGGCTAACGAGAATTCAGTAGCACTTGTTCCAGTAAGTTCTGGAGGTCCTCGACGTCGGGGTTCATCATTACCAAAAGCGGATAACACGGTGATTGTCGACCTAAGCAAGATGAATAGGATTCTTCGAATTGATACCAAGAATAAGGTTGCAATGGTTGAGCCAGGTGTTACCTTTGGACAACTCATTCCAGAACTTGAGAAGAACGGTCTCAGACCTCTCATGCCTTTTCTTCCAAAGGCATCAAAGTCTGTCCTAACAAGTTGCTTGGATAGAGAACCAACCACGATTCCGCGATTCCATTGGGACCTCTCCGACCCTCTACTCTGTACAGAGACAGTCTTTGGTTCAGGAGACACGCTGAGAACTGGTTCTGCAGCAGGCCCGGGTACGTTGGAAGAGCAGTGGGC
>JAEOUL010000166.1 GCA_016839345.1 Candidatus Thorarchaeota archaeon
GTCCTGTGCTGCTGCAGTCGCTGTGATTGAAATCATACAGGAAGAGAACTATCTGGATAAGGCTGCAAAGTTGGGCGGCCAACTGAAGAGAAATCTGGATGAACTTCAAAAGGACCACAGACTGATAGGTGATGTCCGGGGTCAGGGTATGATGTTGGGTGTAGAATTGGTTCGTGACCAAACAACAAAGGAGCCAGCTATGCAGGAAATGTTAACCGTTATGGAGGTTTGTAGAGAAGAGGGACTCCTCATTGGAAAGGGTGGGCTCGATAGCAATGTGATCCGACTTCAGCCACCTCTGGAGTTGACCAAGGAACAGATTGACAAGGCCTGTTCCATTCTCGATGATGCTATAGCCAAAGCGGAAAAGGGTCTGTAAGCAATCAGTCATAGCTTGGTGAGATCGTCATAACTATCTGGTCTACGGTCTCGAAAGAACTGCCAAGTGTCTCGGACCTCCCGAATCATATCAAGATCAATGTCACCCACAATAAGCTCTTCCTTATCTCGAGAGCCTTCGACTATCATTTGTCCTCGTGGGTCTGCAATGTATGAACTACCGTAGAATGTACCAGTCTTCCATGGCTCCTCACCCACTCGATTTATGGCCGCTATGAAGTATCCATTAGCAACAGCGTGTGCTGGTTGTTCTATACCCCAGAGGTGCTCAGAGAGACCAGCTACAGTAGCCGAGGGATTGAAGACTATCTCTGCCCCATTCAATCCAAGTGCACGAGCCCCTTCTGGAAAATGACGGTCATAGCAGATATAGACACCGATCTTCGCGACCGATGTGTTGAAGACAGGGTATCCGAGATTTCCAGGTCTAAAATAGAATTTCTCCCAGAAACCAGGGTCCAGATGTGGGATGTGCATTTTCCTAAATTTGCCTAACAATGTCCCATCAGAATCAATTACAATCGCTGTATTATAGTATACACCCACTAACTCTTCCTCATACATAGGAGCAATTAGAACCAGTTTGTTGTCTTTAGCAAGTTTCTGCATCCGTTTAGTCAGGGGACCTGGAATTGGTTCAGCATATTTGTACCACTTTCTGTTTTGTTCAGCACAGAAATAGGGTCCATAGAATAATTCCTGAAAACATAGAATCTGAACTTCCTGCTGTTTCGCAATAGTAGCAAATCCCTCATGCTTTCGAATCATCTTCTCAATGTTTTCCTCGATGGCGGTTTCGTCTGATACATCACCTTCCCAAGTTGCTTGAACTAGACCTATACGGACATTTCTCAATATTATCACTCCAGATTCTTGAGGAATTGAACTGGTCTTCTCTCATCTAATAGGCATTTCCCAAAGCGATTTATGGCGAGTTTTGCATCAGTTTGCGGAGGACTTCCGATGTCCGAGCTAGATCTCATCGTCAAACACGGTAATGTTGTGACTGCGGCTGACATCTATACTGCTGATGTTGGAGTCAGGGCTGGAAAAATATCAAGTCTTGGGACAGATCTTGATCCAGGACCTGACACTGTGGTGGTCGATGCAAAAGGGAAGTATGTTTTTCCTGGTGGCATAGATGTTCATGTCCACTTTCAACTTCCATTCTCAGGAACTGTTTCTGCTGATGACTTCGAGAATGGTACAAAGGCTGCTGCATGTGGTGGTGTGACCACAATACTTGACTTTGCTATTCAAACAAAGGGGCATCCAATCATGGAAGCTGTGGAGGCTAGAAGAGCTGAGGCTGACCCGAATGTGTGTGTTGACTATGGGCTCCATGCAGCAATAACAGACTGGACTCCTCAGACACAAGCAGAGATTATGAAAATAATTGATTATGGGATACCAACTTTCAAGATGTTTATGATATACAAGAATGAGGGCTGGATGGCAGACGATGGTATGCTCTTCAGTGCACTTGAGGAAACATCCAAACTGGGTGGTCATATCGGAGTGCATGCTGAGAGTGTCGATGTCTTGGATTTGTTAATTGAAAGGTACGGAAAGGAAAAGGAGAAGTGGGGGGCATACGGGCATACCCTCTCCAGACCCTGCTACACCGAAGAGGAGGCTATCATCAGGGCAATCAAATGGGCCGAGGTCACTGGTGGCAGACTCTACATTGTGCATATGTCTACGGGAGAAGGCGCAGATGCAGTAGCTGCTGCTAGAAACCGTGGAGTGGATGTGTATGCCGAAACTTGTCCTCAATACCTGTTGCTGGATGATGAGGTCTTCAAGGGCGAAAATGGTCATCTCTATGCCACATGTCCTCAAATCAAGAAACCGCACGATAGCGATCGTCTATGGAAAGGCCTCGCGAATGGTGAAGTACACATAGTAGCTACAGATACCTGCACATTTGACACCAAGCAGAAGGCTGCTTGGAACGGCGACTTCAGAAAGATTCCATTTGGAATGCCTGGTGTTGAAACCATGGTGCCACTCATGTATACAGAAGGTGTTGGGAAACGAGGATTCTCGGTGAACCAAATTGTTTCACTTGTCAGCACCAACCCCGCCAAGCTGTTCGGCATGTATCCTGAGAAAGGCACAATAGCTATAGGAAGTGATGCAGATTTAGTGGTCTTTGACCCAGAAAAGAAAGTCACCATCAAAGCTGAGAACCTTCAGACAAACTGTGACTGGAACCCGTTTGAGGGTTGGAATCTCACAGGTTATCCCACAGTCACAATCTCTAGAGGTAAGGTAGTTGCAGAGGACGGGAAATTCGTAGGAGAGGTCGGTCACGGCAAGTTCCTGAAGAGAAAACCCTATGGGAAACTCTAAACCCTGAACATGCGAAAAGGAAATGGAAATCATGCGATTGCCAACACGCCGAGCTTACCATGTGATATACGATAATTCTCTCGAAGACGCAATTAGGTATGCTGCTGCAAATGACTGGACCGGGATAGTTCCTGACTTTGGTGTCCCAACATTCTCTCCCGAAAAGATATCCACAGAAGAGAGAGCTAGATTGAGAGAACTCTCGCGAGACCTCTCCATTGAATGGGGCTTCCATGCACCTGGAGACGATGTGAGCCTGTTCAGTACATATCCTCCCGTCCGAGAAGGGATATTGAAGTACTTCAAGCATGTTATCAACCTTGCCCGGGAGGTTAGCGTGAAACCCACCAATGTTGTGGTTCATGCAGGTACACCTCCAACCTTTAGAAAGGCTGGTGTAGAAAGAGATGATTTCAGTGATGTCTATGCAGAATCATACATCACAACTCTTCGAGAAAATCTAATCGAACTCATCGAACACGCTAAGCCGAATGTCACCATAGTGCTTGAGAATGTTAACTGGACTCCTATTGTCTGTGATATTCTCCAACGCCTATTTCCTACAGGACTGAAGCTCTGTCTTGATATACCAAAGCTTTTCGAAAGGAACTTCAGAATGAATGAATCGGATTGGAATTTCTTCCAACAACACAAGAGCGCGATTGAGGTCGTTCACATTCATGATTCTCACCCAGTTCTCAAAAGTCACCAAATCGTGGGTGAAGGGATCTTAGACTTTGAGAGAGTCCTCCGCCTTCTCGAAGGACTAAAAACCAAACCACAATATGTCTTTGAGGTCCGACCTAGAGAGGCTGCTCATCACAGTCTAATGAGCTTGGGACGACTCATGGATATGCTGAAGCTGGACCTGTGAGTTCAGAGCATTCCTGACATCAGCAGATATCCGACCAGAGCTATAATGAAGAGGATTATTCCAACAACAACTATAAGAATCCTACTTAGATCCACTCTCTTCTTCCACCTCCGTTATTTCCTTGTAACTCTGAGCTCGTCCCTGATCTCCATGAATGCCTGAAGCGTTTCCTGATTGAATATGCTCTTCCCTGGAGCATGAATCCTACTTGGAACATTAGATATTGGCTTACTTGTGAAGCCCCGTAACTCTCTCAGGATAAAATCTCGAAGTTCCTCGTGAAATTTCACACCCTCAATGTTCTCTTCTGCAGCACCGCCGCTCATCAATTTCTGCAATATTAGAGCAACAAATCCTCCACCCTGTGCTGTCTGCGATTTTGCTGCAGTTTCTACCTGAATGGTCCCAATTCCAAACAATCTGTCGAAGACTCCCCGAGTAGTCTTTACATGCGTGATAGTACGGAAGGGAACATGTTTCTGAGTAACTGTAATGATTCCTTTACGAACATAGATTTCTGGACTGACTCCACCCTCCCAGCTAGCCAGAGAATAATCTATGCGGTTCACGTAAATGTACGAATAAATCATCCACAGTGCAAAGACGCTGATTGAAGCAGTCCAATAAACTTGACTGAACCCTCTCCATTCAAGTTTGATGAGGATATCAGTCCATGGTGCTATCTCTAGAATGTCCGCCACGAACACTGGGTCAGTCACAAGGAAGTAGAAGACAAAGACACCCCCCCAGATGAGAACCAAGATAATCGCCACTCTTAACCACTTCTTATAGAGAAAGGCATTGTCTGGATGGAACACTCTCCCGCTGGTGATTTGTTCTATGGGCGGTTTGATCACACGCCCCTCATACCCAGACATGTGATATCTCCCTCACTCTCTTTCTCTTCTCAAGAGGTCTCGAATCTCCCTGAGAACCCCAAGAATCTCGTCCTCAATAGAACCAGTTCCTACTGGAGCATCGCCCTCTTCATATTGACGAGAAATTTCTGTACCGGTGACATAGGGATCCTTAAACTTCCTCAACTCCATAAGGATGAAGTCACGAAGCTCCTCATAGAACGTCAAGCCCTCTAATTTCTCCTCTGCGGACTGAAGTGCGCTCCCAGAACCACCCGCGGTTTCAACCTCTATCGAACCAATTCCAAACAGACGATCAAAGGGACCTGCAACACTCTGGATGTTCGTAATTGTTCTGAAGGGTACATGTTTTCTTGTTATGTTGATGAGCCCTTTCTTCACATAGACCTCTGGCATTGTTTCACCTGATTTGGCCACGACTGAATATTCGAAGCTACGAATGTAAATTGGGTACACAATGAGGTAGGGGATTAAGAAAATTCCCACAATAATCCAGTACCAGAAGTTCAGTGGAGTCCATACGAAATTGAACGTACTCTCCACAACAGTCCAACCGCCTCCCTCAATAATTGCCACTATCCAAAAGACGAATATCATACATCCAACAATTATGACCCAAAGCATGACCGCGCTAAAGATACCGAGAAACCAGTTCTTGTTGCGGAAGTACTTTGATGGCTTGAAGACCTTCCCTCTGGCAATCTCTTCCATCGGGGGTTTGATGACTTTACCTCTACCTGACATTATTACCTTCTCCCTTCGTCCATTTTTCTATCAATTCGACTCAATACATCCCTTATCTCACGAAGGGTTATGAGTATCTCGTCGTCAAGACTGTCACTCAAACGAGGGACTGACTCATCCATGGGACGAACCACTTCAGTACCCACAACATATGGGTCTCTAAAACGTCTCAACTCTTGAAGGACAAAATCCCTTACCTGTTCATAAAAAGTGATGCCTTCGAGTTTTTCTTCGGGACCTGCCTGTCCGCCTGGTCCACCAGAGTAACCGGCGGTCTGAATCTCGACAGTTCCAATACCAAGGAGCCTATCAATGGGACCTGCTCTAGACGCGATATTTGTAATCGTACGGAAAGGCACATGCTTCCTTGTGATGTTAATCAGTCCTTTCTTCACATAAATCTCAGGCATCGTAGTACCTGCTTTTGAGATGACGCTATACTCGATGTTTCTAATGTACAGAGGGATTCCAATCATTGCTGGAAGCCACCAGAATAACATAGAAACTGCAAACCAGAAATTGAGTAAGGGAAACACGTCGAAGACAATAGCATAGAATGTGATCCATGTTGCTCCAGCTTGGTCCGTCAAGTAGATCCAAGTTCCAAGCAGGAGAAAG
The DNA here is from genome assembly GCA_016839345.1 of Candidatus Thorarchaeota archaeon. The sequence continues at coordinate 5,869 of JAEOUL010000166.1, forward strand.
CCAACCACTATTAACCAAAGGAACATCGCAACAAGGGTTGCTCCTAGCCACTCTTTATAGTAAAACCTGCGGTCAGGTTTGAATACTCGACCTGCTGTCACATCATCCATTGGAGGCTTTATCACTACACCTCGACTGTCCCTCTTCATTCACATAATCTCCTTATTCCTTACTTGTTCTTCTCTCATTACAAAACCACCTAAGACGAAAACTACACCAATACCTTCAAGGACTCCTCCCATGAAGTATAGAATTGGTGGGCCTCCAAGGGTTCCAGTGAATATGCCAATAATCTCTAGGAGCACGATGAAACTTCCGACTGTCAGCAGAATTGTACCGATGTTCTTCTTTCTCTCTGACATCTCATATCAGCCCCATACTAACAACTAAAAATATGAAGAAGAGAATGATGGATATGACTACTGTACTTGCTTTGACAAACAGCCTAGTAGCACTTACCATATCATTCTCGCCTCCTATAACTTAGTTTTTAGAATCTCCCTGATGTCGTGAAGTGCAAGCAAAATGTCATCATCAAGAGTGCTGTCACTTCTCTGAACTGGTTCATCTCTTGGTGAAACCACTTCAGTACCAGTTGTGTACGGGTCTCTAAATCGCCTAAGCTCACGTAAGACAAACTGTGCAAGCTCTCTGTAGAACTTGATACCTTCTAGTTTCTCTTCGGGACCTGCCTGTCCGCCTGGTCCACCAGAGTAACCGGCGGTCTGAATCTCGACAGTTCCAATCCTGAACAGTCTATCAAAGACCCCAGCTCTGCTAGCTATGTTTGTAATAGTCCTGAAGGGAACATGTTTTCGAGTGATGTTGATGATGCCTTTCTTGACATACACCTCTGGCATCGCTGTACCAGACTCAGATATGACTGCGTACTCAATGGATCTCACGTAAACGACTATACCGATCAATGCTGGAACCAACCAGATGATGTTGAATATCAAGACCCACTGATTAAATGTGGGGATCCAACTGAGGAGAGCAAGTCTCTCACTTGATGCCCATCCATCAAAGAATCCAATCAGCCATGCAATTCCATACATCATAAAGACAGCCAGTGCCCATGATACTACTGCAAAGCCAATGGTTTCGAACCACCACTTGTTTCTCAATGCACTTGAGGGCTTGAATGTTCTCCCAAAGGACATGTCCAGAGGGGATTCCAAAACTCCTTGTAGTCCGTTTTCTACTACCAATTATCTATCACGACTCCTTTCGTTTGTAACGCGGGATCTCCTTTGCCGCGAGCTTGTTGAAAATCGCAATCGACTGCTGAGTCATTGGGAGCTGTTCCTCATCAGGGCGGAGAGTAATACTGTACTCATCCATGATTGTATCAAGTGTTTCCCTGCACTCTGCCTCTTTTGGACAATCGGGGCAGAGCTTTCCCGCGTAGGAGTCATGTTTGTACCATATGATGACGCCAAGCTTCATCGTGAAGATGATGTATACTTGGGCGTTTGCTTGATAGTCAAATCCGATGAGGATTCCCTTATAGTCAAGCAAGCTCTCCACATCAAGCCTGTGACTACTTGCGTGTTCATTCAGTATTTTGGCGATCTTTTTACGCGCTCTGTTGAGCACTCGCGATACGTAGGCCGGGCTCCAATCCTCTTTCACATTCTGTTCAGCTATATCTGTGGTACTCAGTCCTTTCTGGAACTGTTCCCAGACCATTGCTTCATGTGTAGAGAGTTGGGGCATTCTTGAATCACCGCGTTTGTGGTTTTACCAGCTTAAGTATCTTTCTGGTAATTCCTTATTACATTCTTGGGAAAGTTTATATATAAATTTGTTGAATATTTACCTAGATTTGGTAAACAATTTTTGTTTACATCAGGTGAAAAAAAAATGGGAAATAACGGGATTGTTATTCGAACAAGCGGCTTGAACAAGAGATTCGATACTGTTCAAGCTGTTAGAAATCTAAACCTAGAGGTTCGATCTGGCAGCAGGTTTGGTTTCCTTGGTCCTAATGGAGCTGGGAAGACAACCACTGTCCGAATACTCTCGGGTCTACTAAAACAAACTAGCGGATATGCCGAAGTATGCGACATTGATGTTAGTAAAGATCGTGATGCCATCAAGGCAATAACAGGTCTGCTTCCAGAAACCCCGGGTCTCTACTCGAAGCTCTCTGCTGTTGAGTTCCTAGAGTTTATTGGAGCACTGAACGGCAGAAATGGCGATGGACTGTACAAACGAATCGATAGTCTACTTGGTATACTTGGACTGGAGGGAAGACAGGACGACCTGCTGGAATCATACTCATCAGGTATGAAGCAGAAAGTCCTAGTCGCCTCGACACTTTTGCACGAGCCTAAGGTTGTGTTTCTTGATGAACCAACATCTCGGCTTGATCCTAGTGCAAGCGCAATAGTCAAAGACATGATTCTAGTACTTGCTGAGGAAACTGATACTACTTTCTTCATCTGCACCCACATGACTAACTTTGCAGAGGATGTCTGTGATGTTATTGGAATCCTCAATGAAGGTGAAATA
>JAEOUL010000167.1 GCA_016839345.1 Candidatus Thorarchaeota archaeon
ACTGTGTGAATTACAATTCCCTTACCAAAGGCTCTCTTGGCTTCCTCAGTCCATTTCGCTCCATCTGGTGTTCCTTGTGGCCAGCGGTCTCCATTCTCAACACCGTGAGGCGGTGCATCTCCAATCAAGACTGCGATTTTTGCGGACTCATTAAGAAACTCCATCTTGTTCATTACCTGAAGCGCTGTTGAAACAGCCTCAGGTCCATCACCTCCGCCGGATGCGTCCATCTGCATCACATAACTTTCAATCTTGGAGGTGTCAGGTGAGAGTTCATATTTCTGAGTGACATATGTGGTTTCTTCAGGAGGGTGGTCTCGGTAAGATACAAGACCGACTCGAAGTCTATGAACCATCTCCTCTTTCTTTATCGTACGAATAATCTCTAGAATTTTGGTCTTGACGTTCTGAATGTATGGGCCCATTGATCCAGTATTGTCTACGACAAATACTAAGTCAAGTTGCCCCAGTTTTTCTGACAAATTTAACTCCTCGTGAGCGTGCTATTGACCTGCAAAATCAAAGTAGTGGTTGCAGACAATATTGGCGGAGTCCTGTTGCGAGCGCTGATAAGTCTTAGCAATCTCTTTCATTGCAAAGAAAGATATGCCCGAAAATATGAGAATCAAAGTATGTTGTTTGAAATCTCCCTTGTCTTCACTTTTTTGGTATTTGTATGGATAATCGTGACTTTCAGACGTTGGAAGCGAATTCTAATCTTGGAACTGGAAAACAACAGCGAAATCGCAAAAACATCAGCTGGAGATATCGAGTATGCTATCAGAGGAGATGGTCCAGTTGTATTATTTCTGCACGGAGGCCCAGGAGGTTATGACCAAGGTTTGCTTGAAACTGGAGTGTGGAATGAAGGAGGTTTCTCAGTACTGTCTGTTTCCAGACCGGGATACCTTCGAACACCTCTGAGTGTAGGAGTGACCTTTGAAGAACAGGCAGACGCGCTTGAAGCACTACTGGAGAGCTTGGGGATATCAGAGGTTGCGGTTCTTGGTGCTTCTGCGGGAGGTCCAGTGGCTCTACAGTTCGCAAAACGACATCCAAAGAGAGTCAGAGCTCTTATTCTAATGGCAGCTGTCAGCAAAGAATTCAGTGTAAGGGAGGACGCGAAGGATTCTGTTCTTGGCAGGATATTCCTCTCTAACACAGCAGCTGACATTGGGGCTTGGATTTATGAAATCCTGACCAGACGTTGGTCATCTCTATCAATGAAAGTAGCATTTGGGCAGACTGTTGGTCTAGATTCTGACGAGCTGAATGCTTATGTGAAACAAGTGACGGCCATCCCTGAACAAGTTACATGGTACAAGAGATTTGTCCGCACCACGTGTCCAATGAGCCCAAGAATGATTGGTCTTAACAACGATATCGAACAACTGGAAAGGGTGGTCTTTACATCATTGGAAGAAATCAAATGTCCAACAATGATCGTTCATGGAACAGTTGATTTGGATGTTTCATTTTCGAATGCTGAGTTTTCAGCCAATTCAATACCAAATGCGAGATTGTACAGAGTTGAAGATGTAGGGCATTTGGTATGGTTAGGAGAACACGTTTCTCAGATGAACTCAGATCTCATTGCATTCCTTAGAGAGTCCAAATAGCAGAAGAGTCAAACATTCTCGAGTCCTCTTAATCTACAGACTTGGACTCTGGCAAAGAATGAAATAGATGAGAACTAAAGTCAGCGGTATGTTGTTAGAAATCTCCCTCGTTTTTCTCCTATTACTACTAGTCTGGAGTGTGATAACATTCAGACGCTGGAAACGAAGTCTATTGTCTACTCTCAATAACAATAGTGAGATTGCTAACACTTCACGGGGTGAAGTTGAGTATGTACTAAAGGGAAGGGGTCCTGTCCTCATGTTACTCCATGGAGCTGCTGGAGGATATGACCAGAGCTTGCTTGATGCGGAGATATGGATTCGTGAAGGTTTCTCAGTTTTGGCAATCTCGAGACCCGGTTATCTCCGCACGCCTCTCAGTACAGGGGAAACCCATGAAGAACAGGCAGACGCTATTGAAGCACTGTTGGTTCGACTTGGTATATCAAAGGTTGCAGTTCTTGGGACCTCTGCTGGAGGTTCTGTGGCATTACACTTCACTCTGCGATACCCAGAAAAAGTGTGGGCTCTGGTCTTGGTGTCTGCAGTCACCCAGGATTATATTGACAGTGATAGTCAAAGAAAGGTCATACTTGGTAAGATATTCTTGACCAAATATACTTCAGATTTAGGGGCATGGTTATTCGAGATACTGACGAGGCGCTGGCCTGCTAGGTCATTGAAGGAGATGTTCAGGGAAATTGTGAGCCTTGATACCCATAAACGGGACAGATATGTGAAACAGGTGGTTGCCATTCCTGAACAAGTGTCTTGGTACAAGAGATGCATCCGGGCCCACTGTCCGATGAGTCCAAGAATGATTGGACTGAACAATGACCTCAAACAAGTTGAGAGTGTGACATTTGAGGATCTTTCGGATATTCGTTGCCCTACAATTGTGATTCATGGAACTGCTGACAAAGATGTTCCCTTTACTAATGCAGAGTATTCAACCTCATTAATTCCCAATGCTAGACTGTACAGACTTGAAAATGTAGGGCATTTGGTATGGCTAGGAGAACATGTTAGTAAGATGAAATCAGATCTCATTAGATTCCTTAAGGAATCCTACAACCTATAATCCTCTTCCCCCCAAGTTTATAGGGTTGGATATAGGCAAATCTCCCCATGCAGTTCTTCGAAGAGAAACAAATCAGGGATTTCATTCTTATTCATGTAATCTTCGCAATACTTGCAGCTGTTACCCTACTAGTCCCTATTCCTACAGCGACCATTAGTGGGAAGATGCTCGTGCTAGTGTTGGTTTACAATGTATTGATCGTTGTGGAGTTCGTTGCCAAAGGATATGATGACTGGAAGAGCATCTGGATTTTCGTCTTCATTCTGAATCTCCTAATGGTTTTTCCCGATTGGTATCTTGCTGAAACTCTGGGAGCCCTCCAGTTTCCTGACGATGGATTCCCGATGATTGGTGGCGCAATTCCGATATATATGGCAGGGCTATGGTCAATTCCTTTCTTCATCATCGTGTTCATTGGGAAAGAGGTTCAGAACAGAAAATCGCTGGGATTGGCATATGGCATCGTATCTGTCGTTTCTGTACTGATATTTGTCCTAGCTGAGTTGACATTGGTGAACCTACCCTCTTGGTCTGCGACTGTAATTGGTATGACTGGGAATCTAGCATGGTATATTGTAGTTCCAGAGTTACTACTGGGACTCTCCACATTCATCTGCTATAACATGGTAAAAGAGAAGAAGATATGGATGGCAATAATCGGTGCTTTCACAGTGATGATTCTCTATATCGGTAATGCATCCTTCTTCTACTTCCTGATTGAAACTCTATTGCTTAGTCCATGAAGTATAGGACAAGATTACCCCTCAAGTAATGTAAAAAAGCAGGCTCACAGAGGTCAGTATGAGGAATTTCTATGGATCTTCCAGAGGGACTGAAACTTGACGACTACGAGAAGCCACGCAAGATTATTGTTGATTTCATTAAGGACTATGTGGCAGGTATCGGAGTAAAGGGTGTGGTTCTTGGACTCAGTGGAGGAATCGACTCGAGCCTAGTAGCAACACTGGCCTGTGAAGCTATCGGACCTGAGAGAGTCTTGGGCATCATGCTACCAGTGGATGCAGAGAAGGATGCTCAGAATGTAGCAGATGCTCGAGAGCTTGCAGAATCACTTGGAATGAAGCATGAATTATTCGAGCTTAGAGATGCGGTTTCAGCATACAGCTCACTTTCTCTAGATAGGGTTGCTCTTGGTAATCTTACAGCGAGATTGAGAATGACAACATGGTATGCTCGGGCGAATCAAGAAAACCAATTAGTACTTGGAACTGGAAACAAGAGCGAAATAATGGTTGGATACTTTACCAAGTACGGAGATGGTGGAGTGGATATATTACCTATTGGAGAGCTCTACAAAACTAATGTTCGAAATCTTTCAACTCACATTGGCATTCCCAAAGAAATTGTGAAGAAGATACCCTCTGCGGGATTGTGGCCAGGTCAGACTGATGAGGGGGAAATGGGATTGACATATGGAGAGCTTGATAGCATTCTCTTTCTGCATTTAGAGAAAGGAATGAAGAAGGATGAAATTGTCAAATGGGGTATTACTGAGAGCAAGGTAAGTAAAGTAATGAAGATGATTAGGCAATCAGAACATAAACGAAAACCATTACCAAGACCGAAGGTGCGATAATCAGTCATCCTCTATCAATCTGGAAAATCGCTCATCACTCCTTATTGATGAGAGATCAGAATCTTCGCGAGCCTAATAGCGGATGTGCGAATCCAAATCGAAAGCTTTGCCCAAATACTCAATGGCGTCATCATGTTTTCCAGCTAGACAGTTATAACATCCGAGATTGTAAAGAGCTGACCCTTTCTCGTTATGACTAGACACTATCTTTGTTGTCTTGAGAGTCGCTTTGATTGCTCCATCAATTTCATCGAGCGCTTTCATTGTATTTCCTAGGCTGAGCCATAGCCAGAAACCATCTGGATTGAGGTTTGTAGCAGTTTCAAAAGCAGAAGCAGCGCTAGAGAAATCACCAATGGCTACAAGAACATGTCCTAATTGATTCCAGAGTTGCCATGCATTCTCATCGTCACGAATTGCATCGCATAGTATTTTCTCAGCTTCATCTAGACGTTTTTCCTTTCGAAGACTTATTACCATGCTTGCAATTTCTTCTGCGTCCGTCAATTTTTAACCACCAACTTGCAGACTAGTTCATTGTGTATAGTTAACAATGGTTAAATATGTTTGTCAACAGCATTCCCTAAGGGGTAAGACAAGATATGAAAACACCAGAACTCAAGACAGCCATTTTGAGACTGGCAGGGAAAGGAGAATTCTACGGGTATGAGATACATAAGAAACTAGAGCAGAGAAAAATCACTGTGGGTATCGGACGCTTGTATTCCGTATTATCAGAAATGAAGGATGATGGCCTTCTGAAAGATCGATGGGAGAAAAGTCAGAACGGGCCAAAAAGACGTGTTTATCGAACGGGAAGAAAGGGTGATGATGCACGCGAGAAAATACTTCTCAACGCCATCAAGACAGTTCATGAATTTTATACAGAATACCTTCTCAGTCTTCCACCTAAGCTTAGTGTATTCAATATGGTGAGCGACTTACTGATAGAGAAGTTACCAAAGAAAGCAAATTTGGCTTACGCAGCTACTCGATTCTCAGGACCTGTAAAGAAACTCATAGAAAATCTTCAACAAGAGTTTCCAGATGGAAATCTATATGCCATCCATTCAAAAGAAAACAACACGAATCTGGATTTAGGTGAAGTTTCAGTTTTAGATGGAACGTTCGAAGACATACCAATGAAAGATGACTACCTAGACTTACTTGCGGTATCAGGAAACATCAGAAGTGACTGTATAGACTCTTGTCTTAGAGAGTGGCATAGAGTATTAACTGGAAAAGGAACTCTAGCAATTGTTACTCCCACAGCTGTAATTTCAAAATACAAAGATCCTCTGGGAATTGGAGAGTTCATCGAGCAACGTGAACATCCAAGTTTAGAATCTGCTGAGTCTTTTGATGTGGATATTCTTACCAGCAAAATGAGGAAATATTTCGAGAAAGTTGATGTTAAGCAAGTAGTTCACATTACAGTTCTACGAGGATTCAAGCCAATTTTAATCAATTAATTCACGTCGGTATATCAAAAATTAACTATACTGATTTAACGATAGTTGCTTATATTGATTCAAATTAATGCATTCAAAGAGAATCAGGTCTGCTGGCCTCGGACTTCTCTCCTAGTTTCAACACGTTTGAAGCTCCAAGAAAAAGGTTGTGTAGTACACCTTTCTTTGAGGAAGTAGTGTTTTCTACTTCCTCTCACCATTTTACTAGTTTAGGTCATAAGCCGTTCTCTAATAACTCGATCAATATCGATTCTTCGAAGTCTTCGTGCTGCTGGTAACGATGCTAAGATGGCTGTAAATACTGTAAGTGCTCCAATTCCAAGAAACATTAAGAAATCAAATGATGGAGCATAGAACGGAATGTATGTCCTCATGAATCCATTAAGTAGTCCAGTGAATAGTTGTCCTAGAGGAATCGCAAGAATGACCCCAAAGAAGCTCACTATCAGAACTTCCACAAAGAGAAGACGAGTCAAAGAATTCCTAGACCAGCCTATAGCTTCTAGCTGTGCAAGTTCAGGTGTTCTTTCACTAGTACTAATTGCAACAATGTTCCAGACAACAGCTAATAGGAGCGCCATTGCCATTCCAGCCATACCAACTGCTATGGCTGTACCCTGAGTTTCACTGATAACCCCACTTGACGCTTGTGATTCAGTCATTACATTCTCAATATCATTAAGTGAGAAGACCTCATCAGCGACAGCATCTAGATCACTGCCTGCAGAGATTTTGACAAACAATCCACTAATCATTTCTGCACCTAGAAATCCCATAGCTTCTGAGAATTCAATATAGAACACACTGAGAGGAGAGCTGACTGTCCCTACAACTGTAAATTCGGCTGAGGAGTTTCCCAGAGTGAGGTTGACTAAATCATTGTTCACAATACCCAGCATATTGGCAACAGTGATATCAACTACAAGTTCATTTGCCCCTTCAATTAATCGTCCAGATTCCAGTTTGAATTGATGTAATGAACCAGTTGGTTGTAAGCATAATAAACTGACCAACCTCTCCTTTTCAGAAAAGGCAACAATTGTTCCCAATTTCAGATACGGTTCATAAGCTTCAATGCTTTCTACGGGACCAAGGAGACTCTCCACCTGCGATGAGTTCAGTGGCTGTTTGAAGTCAACTAATAGATCCCATTGCTCATATTGGTTCATATAGGTAGCAATGCTGCTGTTATATCCGCCAACCATCGATGTACCCATAAATGCAACTCCAGCGCCTAGAGAAATTCCTATTATCAACAGGGCTGCGCGGGTTTTGTTTAGTGACATACTACGTACAACATACTTGAAACCGTATCCAGTCAATCCAATTTTCTGGCCAATTTTTTCTAGCAGCGTTTCACCAACATATCCCTTCTCCATCATCCACCCTCGAATAGCTCGAATTGGTTCATATCCGGTGATTCTCCGGGTTGGAAAATATGCAGCAAATAATACAGAACTTGGTCCCACAATCAATGCAATTAGATAGACTACTGGCTGCATTGGTGCAGATTGAGCCTCCATTGAATATATCGACAGAATTGAAGCGATAAAACCCTGTCCGCCTGGTTCTCCAAGGGGTATGGCAATCAATGTTGTAATCAACGCCAAAGCTCCTAGCCAGAGTAGGTACGCTCGTTGTATGGAGGAGTCAGAATATCCTAGCGATTTGGTGATTCCAATAGCTCGTGAATTTGACTGGATTATTCTACTAACTGTGGTGTAAACAACGAATGATGCTACTGCGAAAATCAATCCTGAGAAGAGAACGATTGCATCGTCAGCGATTTCAAACCTCTGAAGTTCTGAACTTCTTAAATCATTTACATCAAGAGTCGTCACAATAGGATAAGGTTCAATTTCTTCAAGAACAGAACTTGTAATCGTAGTCTGATTATATCCAGGCTCAAAGCGAACGAGAATCTCATTCACGACATCCTTCTCACCAACACCTGAATATGCAAGTTCCTGCAAGACAGATATGTCAATCCAGATAGGAGCTATTGTAGCAAATGTTGCTCTTGAAGGAGCATGTATTAGTTGCTTAGGATTTCTATGGGGTAGTAAATGCTCGAGGGAGTTTACAATTCCAACAACCTCTGCAACGAACTCTGTGCCAAAAACCGATACTCTAATCTCAGAGCCTAGTGTTATAGCATGTGATGATGCAAATGACCTTTCGATCAGAACGGTTCTGTTGTCTGAGGAATCCAAATATGTACCTTCTGAAAGGATTAGTTTGAAAACATCCGGAGATGAAAGAGGGTCGACTCCATAGATATCCGCAGGATTTTCATCTTGGCCAGGGAAGCCAATCTCTCCAAAAATGTGGTATCTACTCGTAAACCCCTCTATTCCTTCGATATCTTCAATCCCTGAGATATGGTTTCGAGGAACTGCATATGCCACTGCCATGA
>JAEOUL010000168.1 GCA_016839345.1 Candidatus Thorarchaeota archaeon
TACAAGCAGAATTCTTCACACCGTTTGACTTCATCATAGTATTTCATCTCACCCTCAGCGAGGAGAGAGAGGAGTATATTCTGAGCATGAGGTGTAAGTCTATTCACTTCATCAATGATCTTCCAGAAGTCAGTAACAAACTTACGCCACACAACAACTTCGATTCCATCTTTCATCAGAGGACCAGGTTTGAGTGTTGCAATCATCTTTTCTTCAGTTAGCTGGGGGTGACCTCTTAGGATACCATCTTCAACCTCATCGAGAGATTTCCCGGTCATCATACGGCCTAGGATTTTAGCTAGAGTTGTTTTGCCGCCTCCATGACCTCCCACTAGCAACATTGCAGACCTTGGAACTAATGCATTCAATACACAGGTACCTACGATAAGTGGCAATTTGACAGTTTTAACTGGCGTCTTCTTTGAGCTTGAAGAGCTATATTTGATTTCAAGGTCTGATGAATGTACGAAGAGACCTCGACTCTCAACTGTCGAAATAACATTCAACACTAACTCTCGAAGTCTGTCACTCTGGATACTCATTAGAACCACCTACCACGAGAAAGTGTCTGTCTTAACCGTTATGAACTTGGCAGAGAACGGCGCGGAAGTGATTCTTAATCTGGAAAATCCTGAATCCGTAAGGTACAAAAGATGTCACAGAATCATTATTTGCACTCTTACAGATGATGGGTTATAAGGCGAACTGATTCGGGAGAGTTCAAATATTGGAAACTATCTTTTTCGCTCTATTATTAATCGGAGTCGGAATAGGTATCATAGCTTCATTAGTTGGAATAAGTGGAGGTGCATTCAAGACTCCAATTTTAATCATAATATTTGGACTGGTTGCTGAAATAGCAGCAGCAGCATCTTTGTTATCTGCCTTATTTGTGGCTGCTGCAAGTACAGTGGGCTATTATAGACAAGACCCACAGCTTATCGGTTTCAAAATTGGTCTTCTGTTTGTGATTACAACAATCCCAGGAGCCTACTTTGGAGTCTTACTTAGGACATTTGTTACTGATAGAGAGATGCTTCGATTTATTTTTGGTATTGTACTCTTTCCGGTTGCCTTGAAATTGCTACTAGCAATGCCAAAAGATCAAAATCAAAGAGAAGAAGAAAATCGAGCCCCACAATTCAATCAAATGAATCGGAATAAGGTGGTAATCGCAGTAGTGACCGCGTTCTTCGCGGGTGCATTAGCAGGATTCATTGGCTTGGGAGGTGGTACTATCATCGTACCAGTTTTATGCATATTGTTGGAGTTTCCCATGATTGCCGCCGCTGCAACATCAATGTTCACCATGATGTTCACCTCCTCCGCGGGTACAATCATGAACTATGCATTCTTTATGCACACCGAGAACCTGATCATTTTTTTGACATATGGACTAGCATTAGGGATGGGTACGCTTATCGGAGGGCTCATTGGTTCGAAAGGTGCCTATTATGTGGACACAGCGTATCTCCAGAGGCTCTTTGGATTCCTTCTCATTTTCCCTTTAGTAACGATGATGCAATTAGGAAATCTGTGGCTTGATCCTACTAGTTCAGATTACCTCTTGGGTACAGTTGGAAATATAATCATCTGGTTGTTGATTGGAGTTCCGATTTGGTTGATATCATCAATTTTCCTCTTTCCTCGAAAAAGAAAGCAGAAACAAACCACTAGAGAGCCAACATCTCCATTTATTGAATGATACATCAAGCATATTCTCATAATATTGAACGGCGCGAAACCGTACCTCCTCCGAAGACGTAATATGGTTTCGGGGGAACGACGGAAAAGCCAGCACACCGGTGGGGTTGAAAGTTGGGTGAAGAAGAAGAATTCGTTGAAATGGTGACACTCACCACTCCTGAACAGGTACCAATTGAGCGTGTCAGTCAGTATGCTGTTGTTACATTTGCCACAGAGTTTCTACAACTATTAAGGCGTTATGATGCCTTGAAAGCACAAATGGCAGATAGAGGAATGGTGTTTGGTGGTAAAGTCCTTCTCATCGGACCACCTGGAACGGATTTTGGGGCGTTCACTCATTTTCTAGCGCGGGAGGTGCCCATTAAAATCGTCACTTTCAAGATGGAAGCAGTTCTTGACGAGAACAAAAGGAAACCTGACTCACTAAGAGTAGGGTTTGAGTTTTCAAAAAGAAACTCTCCCTCAGCGTTGTATATCGAAAAACTGGAAGCAATCGGACCACAAGATTCCATAGAGTCAGTTGTGCTTCAAGATGAGATGAAGAACGTTAGTTGGAGCAGTGATGAAGTGATTGTCATAGCCGCGACTACAAAACCCGAACAGATAGATAGGGAACTACTTACAACATTCGACAGAACCTATATTATAGAGGGTACTTCCATTGAAGATAGGATTCGAGTTCTAGAACAAGTCTTGAGAGATCGTGATGATCTTGATGTTTCAGTCATCGCAGAACTGACTGAAGGTTGGGGATTTTCGGATATAAACCACCTGGCGATGAGCCTCTATATGACAGAAGAGGTAGAAGGTGGTGAGCTTCCGAGAGAGAAGATTGAAGAACTCATTGAGCACAGTGGTGTGGTTGCATATGGTGATTCGAGATTTCTTGATTCATTAGTAAGAAAGACTAGGGGTGCCAAAATACCTGAACTAAACAAAGTCACTGAGGAATACCCAGATGAGTTTCTGGATCAGTTGTATCTCATGGCCGTAGGAGAGGATTACTCTGAAACTCAACGGGTGATAGAGGTCCTGAATGAGGGACTTCCTCTCTCTGTCAAGGATAGAGAGTTTCTAACCAGACATCCTTTCCTCTTGACAGGTTCAGCAGAGGACCGATTGACTCGACTTCTTAGGGCAAAAAAGAGCAGCGATAGACTTCATAGAATAATGGGAAGATGAATAGATGGGTGAATCCAGCGTTTACATTGCATCAGCAAGGCTAGGAAACTTTCTCTCTTTTTACAAGGGAACAGTTGAGTTTGACAAAGGTCTCACTGTACTTGCAGGTCCAAATGGTTCGGGTAAAACATCCATCTTCCATGCGTTGAAATTCGCATTGGGTTCAAATCAGAGGGAGAACAGGTATAGTAAATGGAGTGATTTCATTCGCCACGGTGCAAGTACTGCCGAAGTTGAGATCACTGTCAAGGTAAACGGCCAGAGAAGGAAATTCCTTCGGAAAATTGATCGGGATGGAATTCCAAGAGCGTATCTTGATGGAAAACGAGTCAAAGCTGCTGAACACAAACTTATGGTTACAGGTTTTGGTCTTGATACAGACAATCCTTTGGTCTTCATGCCTCAAGAACGGATTAATGCAATTCGAGAGATGGACCCCTTTGAAGTTCGAAAGCTTGTCGAGGAGGGGACTGGACTTGATATCCTTAGAGATCGGATAGGATTACAAGAAACTGAAGTAATACAGAGTCGTCAAAAACTAGATTCAGCCCTTACAGAATCAAGGACTGTGGAACGAGAATTAGAATTATTACAGCATGACATATCCAGACTTGAGAAGAAGAGAGCACTTCAAGAGCAAGAACGAACTCTCGAACAAGAGCTAAAGTGGTCCTCTCTTGATGACCTAACAGTAAGACTGGACCAGACCAAAAACGAGATAGAATCCAAAGAATCTGGGCTTGTTGGTATACTTGATGAACAATCAACAATTGAAAGACAAATAGCTGAACAAGAGGAACAAAGCACAGGAATCGAAACCAAGATTGCAAGTCTACAGACAGAGATTGGTAGAATTGATGCAAAGATTGAGGAAGAGGAAAGAAACCTCGCTAGGCTTGAAGGTGATTCAAAAAAGCAGATTATTGAGCTCCGAGAGTTGGAGAGTAATGTTAGAGCTGAGCAAAGGAAAAAGGAGAAACTGAAAGAGGATCTTGATAGAGTTTGTGCGGCAAAGGAGCAGTATATGCAAAGGCAAAAGGAACTAAGTGAAGAATTGAGAGAACTTGAGGAAGAACGATCAAAGATTCAAGATGAACTTGCAGCCTTTGCAGAATGGAATACTAAAAGAGCAGAAGCACATGGTTTCTATAAAGCGCTTCAGGCTGAGATTGAAGGCAAGGATCTTCTATTGAGAAGCATTCGTGAGAGATTGCAGGGAGAAGAAGCAGAGCTACAATCCATTGAGAGTAAATGGTCTCATGTTTGGACCAAAATTGAGAAGACCGATGAGAAAGAACTCACAAGGAGGAAATCTCAACTTGAAAGGGAAATAGCTTCTTTGAATGAAGAGAGATTTAGAAATTCAAGCCTTGTCGCTCAGCTCCAAAAAGAAATTGATGAGATTAAAATAAAACTCTCAGAAACCTCAAAGAGAATTCCAGAATCAGTGAGAGAATTAAAGGTAGCAATTACTGAGCATGGATTAGAGTCTGTCAAGGGACCTTTAATCGAAACTTTCACTGCAGATGACAACATCTCTAGAGCTGTTGAAGCTGTTCTATCTGGCAATCTACCTCTTGCGTTTGTAGTCATGGAACAATCAGACTATCAGCTTATGCTTAAGTTACGAAACAAGGCTGAGGCACCATCTCCAATCATTCTTTTGAAGGAGGAGGTTTTAGTTAATCAGAAACCCGCCCTCCCGCAAGGAACGGGGGTGGAGGATTGGCTTTGGGATAGATTGACTTCGGATGTTGAAACTAAACATCTCTTCAGTCGCGTTTTTGGCGATTTTGTCCTCGTGAAGAATATTCAGACTGCTACCCGACTCTCTCTAAAGGAAAACTTGCGAGTAGTAACCCTGGATGGATATGTTACTGTTCCAGAAAATACACAGATTGTGAGTCATCCAAAGAGTGAACCATCAGGATTAGTTTCAACTGCTCCACTTCAAACCCGTCTTTCTGATCAAGAAAAGAATCTAACCACTGCACGCAAACAAGTCACGGAAATTATGACCAAGTTGGACAAGCTCTCCACAGAACGAGAAGAAGCAATGGAACTTCTAGGACAAATGACACGATGGGGTTCCACGTGGGAACGTCGTAAGAAATTGAATGAGAGCATTCCAGAACTAGAAGAACGTATAGTATCCATCGATGAGGAATTGAAGGCTCTTCAAAGAGATTATGGCAAATCTGAAAGAAACCTCAGGAAACTCGACAGTACTCAACCTCCTGAGAGAAGCAGATTGGTTGGACAGGAATCAGCAGTTAGAATCAAGCATAGACGTGTACAAGGTGAGCTGAATAAAATTGACAACAAAGCGCATGCTACTGAGAGAGACGAGGAACTCAAGAGATTAGAGTTACGAAGAGTTGTTGAGAATATTTCCATGCTGTCAGATAGTCTTTCAGACCTGCGTGAAGAAATCAAACAATCAAAGGATGCCTCTTCGGTCATTCTCGAGAAGATTGAAGTTATGAGGGAGAGTGCAGAGAAGACAAAAGAAGCGCAGGCATCTGCAAGAGAGGAACTTGGGGGAATCAAATCTGCTATGCGTTCACTGAGTGAAAGACTCGTGGAACTCAATCTCTTAATTAAAAACAGACGTCTTGAGGTCTTACAAGCGAAGAGGCAACTGACAAACCTAGAGTATGATCTGGAGCTATTGGAACAGGAGCTTCAAGGGAAAGAGCGTCCTGAGAATATTCGGGAAATAGATGTGGTCAGAAGTGAATTAGTTAAGCTTCGACATATCCTAGATGACTATCATGATGTTTCGGAAACGGTGGCTCACACCGAGAATCAATTGCAGGAACGTCTTAAAACACTGATTATCCGAGTGGCGGAGCTGACAGAGGAATTAGATGAAGCAGAAGCAGCGGTTCGAAATATCAGAGAACAATATCATAATGGAATGAATGAAACCCTCCGCAAAGTCGAGAGAGGAGTAAATCAGGTTCTTGGACGTGTACAGTTCCCAGGAAGTGTCAGATTTGAGCTGGCCCTACGAGATGACAGATACGGAGTAGAGTTTAAGTCACGAATCAAGACTGAAGGTTTTGGAGATATCAGTGCGGGATCAGGTGGTGAGAGGTCTCTCATCGCAATCGGGTTGATTCTTGCTTTGCAGGGATTCAATCCTGCACCAGTCTACGTGATGGATGAAGTAGACACCTTTTTGGATGCTACTAATACAGAACTCGTCAGTAGGCTATTTCATGATGCATCACGTCGAAGTCAATTCATACTACTTACTCCTGCTAAATCAACTCATCTTCTGAAACATGCAGACAAAATCTTGGGGGTTGTATCACCCAATGGTGTTGATCCGTCAGTGATAATTGAGAGTCCTAAGTTTAAGGCACAATAGGAGTTGATTGAATCAATGAGTGAAAATGATAGTCTTGCCAATCGTGTTTTCGATATGGTTCAGGCTATCCGCTCAGGAGAAATAGACCCACTCGAAATTAGATTGACTGCAGCATACAGGGAGCTTCAGGAATTAGCAGCCAAAATTGATAGCAGAATCGATATAGACGAGATGCTAAATGAAGTTCTCAGTACAAAGGTCAACAGAGTTCAGGAACTGGCTCGTGTTTTGGCGTCTCCTGAAATTTATGTTAACAGACTAAAGGGAAAATCCTCGAGGGAGCTTGCGAAGCTATTGGCTTTAAAACAACCAGTGATTATTGGATACCTTGAACACACTTCTTTGGGTACAGCACTGGAACGAGTTGTACAGCTCATTGACGCAATGTCACGTGAACCTCATGAAGATCCTATACCAAAGGTCACAGACCTACCGAGTGGTTATACGTTGGAAACGGAGGATTCAGTATTTCTAGAAGACCTCGATAACTTCTTGCGGACTATAGACAATGGCAGAATCATATTCGATGCCCTTGTTGCTAGTGATGAATTTGATGTTTTTCTGAAACGATTTCTCTATGTTGTGATTCTTGTGTCAAAAGGCCGCTTACATTACGATCCTGAAACACGTGAGGTTTGGAAACCTTCATTGGCTGAAATTGACTCCACTTGAGAAACGAGGCATGATACAATTGAATGAGTATGCGATTCTAATGAAGCTCCTAACGAGATCAGGAGATCCTATTGGTGCAGGAGTGGATGATATGCTCGATGCCCTCGGACTTCCAGAAGACATTGGTCGAGAAATTCTCTTCAGACGGTTAGGTGAACTACACAATAGGCTTGAACCTGTAGGTCTCACAATTAAACACAATCCAGTAAGTGGAGTCTTCTATGTCGATACCTCATTCCAGACAAAGATGAAGCAGGAGGAGTCTCCACTACCAGACAAGCTAGCTGCAACTCTTCTCATTGTTATAACACTCGCATATCAAGAAGGCGGGTGGGTGTCGTACGAGAGGATACGAGAGTTCAGGAAGAAGAGTATGCGGGGAGTCATGGAAGATCTTCGGGATTTACAGACAAGAGGATACGTTGAACTTGACAAGATTACAAAGCGGGTGCGATTGGGTCTACGGGTTCCGTTTGAAATCGACTATGAAGTCTTCTTCCGAGATCTTGTGACTGAGAAATAGTTTGAGGCTTTTGTTCCTTCGTTAGTTTTATCAAGGAACCTTCCGAGTTCAACTTGGTCGGAAACATGTCACACAGACGTTCACTA
>JAEOUL010000169.1 GCA_016839345.1 Candidatus Thorarchaeota archaeon
CGGAAGTAGTATACGGTTCATTCTCTGCTGGTCCTGATCCAGTGCACGCTTGAATTACAACGACTCGTCTATTAGATAACTCTGAAACATCTTCCAGTTTTGCATAGATGTCCGCATTGGGGAACAATCTCCTTCTATCATAATTTAGTGCAGAAGTAAATACCCTGAAATCATGTTCTTGAAAACTAGACTTCAAGTGTTCACTCCCACTTGCTAAGACGATGTCAAAGTCTTTCACGCGTGAAACCTCCGTGGGTTGGCGTTAAATAATCCTTTATGAGATTTGTCCCATGGACCCAATCAATTTGTCAAAGTACGGTAACCTAAAATGGTTGTCATGTAATCCTATCTTGCCGCCACAGGTACGTGCTACAATTGAGTCTAACAGCCAGAGACCTTTTGCAAAGGTTATCCAATGACATTGGGTTGCCTTATGCAACAGTTGCTAGACGTATCAATCGTTTAATGGGTAAAGGAATGGGTCTTATTGAATCCGTAAGAACTATCGCTGATGAAAATAAATTGAATTCAGCTAGATATCAAATCGATGCTGAGAAAATAATCAGAGAAGCTGAAACGATACTTCGAGAAGATTACACTCAAACTCTCATGATTTCTGCAGTTCTGGGACAAATGGTTGAAGCTAAAGGGAAAGATAGGTTTCCAGCTCCTGCTTTCTTCGCGTTCATCGAAATGCTATCCCGAATATCGGATGCACGTCGTGATACGAAATCAGAATCATCAACAGAAATTGAAGAGAGGACAACCCGAATCATTGAGCTTATGACAACCTTGGTATCAGTCCTCTGTGAATGGTCTGAAAAGGGAATCATCGGAGTAGCTGAGGATTGCCCCAAGTCACTCCGCGACATGGCTAAAGCCATTTACCGCAAGACCAAGCTTCTTCAAGGAGGTCTCTGGACGTGTATATCCTGCGGTAATATCGTGAATGCAAATGAAACACGAGCACTCATGTGTGCTGACTGTGATAATAGCATATCCAGATCAAATATCCACGAACGTTTTGATCAGATGGTTGGTCGAAACAGAACAGGTTATGGAAGATCATCCAAAAGCGAAAATGATGATTAACCATTGAGTTGGAAATCAAGTCCTTTCTTCAGTAACATATAGGCTGCATCTATTTCTGATTGAGAAACAGCAATCTCATCAATTTGGAGAATAATCTCTTTCTCTCTTGCCTCTTCTAGGAACAACACAACTGGATCCAATCCTGCGGCACTTCCTGCACTTATGAGAGGTGCAATAATTCCATCATAATAGTCTGATCTTCCCAGTGGAACTTCCATTCTACTAAGAAGCCTATCTCCCTTCTTGGAAAGCACTTGACCACACGTAGGTCCATCATGAGTCATTATCGCAATAACAAACCTTGTGGGCACATTTCCTCTTATGTAGAATAGCATGTCAGTCATCCAGTCAAACTCGCGAATCATTACATCACCAAAAACAATCATAAGATCCTCTGATACCATTCCATGGACTGGAACAACTGGAGGTTTTATCTCCACAGGGTATCGATTCCAAGATGAGAAAGCTGGCGAGTTGAATAGAAGTATTGTTTCAAACTCGTTGTTTTCATACAGATTTCTACATAATGCCTGACCTAGTGGATTAAGACCGAAGACTACAGTATAAGTTTCAGTGATTTTCCTCTTCTTATATACCTCCAGAACCGGAGAAACCCATTCTTGTTCAAAGGTAGGCATAGTCTTTGACCCAACTCATCAAAGCATTACTGAGTTAATGACTGTTTGTCTTATCGAATGAAAACGCGACTCTGAAATAGAAAAAATTCTTGATATTTACACATTTGGGCCGATTCCGATTGATTTATGTGGAAGCCGTCACGCGCCCTCGCACGCCTATAACTAGTGGTGAGTGAATACCATTGGATAAGTACATAGAGAGTGTCTATAATCGCGTCGTTGAGAAAGATCCTCATCAGACGGTCTTTCATCAAGCCGTGTTAGAAGTACTGGAGAGTCTGGAGCCCGCCATCCAGAAATTCCCTCAGTACAAGGAACATTCTATCCTTGAGCGGATAACAGAACCTGAGCGTATAATTCAGTTCCGTATACCATGGAAGGATAGAGATGGCAAGGTACAAGTCAATCGTGGTTTCAGAGTTCAGTTCAACTCTGCCCTCGGTCCATACAAAGGTGGACTTCGATTTCATCCTACTGTTACCCAGGGTGTGCTCAAATTCCTAGGATTCGAACAGATCTTCAAGAATAGCCTTACAACATTACCCATGGGCGGTGGAAAAGGAGGTTCAGACTTTGATCCAAAGGGCAAGACAGATGCAGAGGTAGAGAACTTCTGTGAAAGCCTGATGTTTGAACTCTACCGACACATTGATCAGTTTATTGATGTGCCTGCTGGAGATATCGGTGTTGGCGGCCGTGAGATCGGGTATTTGTATGGTGCGTATAGGAAGATTACAAACAACCATGGTACATGTGTTCTGACGGGTAAGGGTGCTGGTTGGGGTGGTTCACTGGTTCGACCTGAGGCCACGGGCTACGGCTGTGTCTATTTCGTCCAGGAAATGCTGAAGACCCAAGGTGAAGAAATTAAGGGCAAAACTGCTGTAGTCTCTGGTTCTGGAAACGTTGCTCAATTTGCCACAGAGAAGTGTATTGATCTTGGCGCCAAGGTCATTGCGTTAAGTGATTCCAGTGGTTGGATTCATGACCCTGATGGTATCGATAGAGAGAAGCTAGCATGGATCATGGATTTGAAGAACGTTCGAAGAGGTCGTATCAAAGAGTACGCAGAGCACTTCAAAGTTGATTACACAGAAACCGCAAAGGGAACTCCTTGGAGTCTAAAATGTGACATTGCACTCCCAAGCGCAACTCAGAACGAGGTTGACGCTAAGGAAGCAAAGATGCTTGTAGATAACGGTTGTATGGCTGTTGGTGAAGGAGCTAATATGCCCACTGTTCCAGAGGGTATAGAAATACTCATGGAGGGAGGTATACTCTTCGGACCAGGCAAGGCTGCCAATGCTGGTGGTGTATCAGTATCTGGACTCGAAATGGCTCAGAACAGTCAGCGCTTTTTCTGGACCCGTGAAGAGGTTGACTCCAAGCTCCAGCAAATCATGCAAGCAATCCACGCAAATGCTTACAAGACATCTGAATTATTTGGCAAGAAAGGCAACTATGTGGTGGGAGCCAATATCGCAGGCTTCCTGAAAGTAGCTAATGCAATGATTGCTCAAGGTCATCGAGTTTAGAATATTCAATGCAGAACCCTCAATTGGGTTCTGCAATATTCCTTTTTCAATCCCAAAAAGAACAAATCTATCGTCTAATAATTTCTAGAAGTTCCGCCAGACGACGTTTTACATCAGACTCCACTGTGCTTAGTTCCGCAAGCTGACTAAAATGCTCAATACGTCGGCGTCTGTACTCTTCATCTGATATTTTTCCACTCCGACGTTCAATTTCTAATTTGTCTGACTCTGCGTTGATCTCATTCCTGCGTGCATTAGTGAGGTCAAAACCTTGTTTCAAGGACATCCATTCAATCATCGCATTGCTTTTCTCTTGTTCAATTCTCTCTCTTCTACGACGTTCTTCTTCAGCCTGCTTCAATTGACGATTGGCAGCTCGAATCTCCTTTTGAATCTCGAATAATCGACTCTCAACCTCACGTTTCACCTGAACAATCTGTGTTGACTCTGACCACTTCTCCCGATAGAGTCTGATGTGTTCCTGTTCAGTGATTTGTCCATTTTCCAACTTACGGTCGAGATGGGAAAGATTCGCCTGAACCTCTAAGAGTTGCTTCTTTATCTCATCATACGATTTTCTTAGTGAAACCCACTCCACACTGTATTGAGAGAGGACCTCTTTAGGGTCTAGATAATATGTGTCATCGGATGGAGCTCCTTCATGGTGACTCATTGTGTGCTTCTCCTAGTGGGTAACCGAGTTCTCTAGCATCCGGTTCAACTTAAGGAATTTTCTTATACACTTGAACCTATCTCTTAAGAGGTGAGTTGTGTTCCTTAGGATGTGGGTGTTGTCATGAACATAGACATCAATTTAGTGCCACAGGACGCAAGAAAGAAGAAACCTACAGATGTGTTGAAAGTTCCATTCGGCACTATTTTCTCAGATCATATGTTTTCAATGTATTATAATGGAACTAGTTGGACAAATCCTCGAATACATCCATATGGTCCTTTATCTTTGAATCCTGCCGCATTATGCCTTCATTATGGTCAAGGGATTTTTGAAGGTATGAAGGCTTATCGGAGAGGTGAAAGAGTTCTTCTTTTTCGACCTGACATGAACTTCAAACGGCTCAATATTTCCGCTGAACGAATGGTCATGCCTGCTATTGATGTAGACTTCGCTCTACAATCACTGATAGAGCTATTGAAGATTGAATCTGATTGGGTTCCACAAGTATCAGGTAGCTCTCTGTACATTAGACCAACGATGATTGCAACAGAACCCAAACTGGGTGTTCGTCCCTCTCAAGAGTATCTTTACTATATCATCCTGAGTCCTGTCGGACCCTATTTCAGCTCTGGTTTTGCTCCTGTGAAGATCTTTGTTAGTGACAAATATGTCCGAGCAGTAAGAGGCGGAACTGGTTCTGCTAAAGCAAGTGGGAATTATGCCGCCAGCCTATTAGCTGGAACAGATGCCACAAAAGTAGGCTGCTCTCAAGTTCTTTGGCTCGATGCTTTAGAAAACAAATACCTAGAGGAAGTTGGACAAATGAACATCCTAGTTAGATTCGATGATGAAGTTGCTACTCCTCCATTATCAGGCACTATACTTCCAGGTATAACCCGGGACTCTGTTCTAAAACTAATCAAGGATTATGGCATAACAGTAAATGAACGCATGATTTCAATAGATGAAGTCATTGAGGGAATTCAATCCGGAAAAGTGAAAGAAATCTTTGGCTGCGGAACTGCTGCAATAATTGCTCCTATTGGATACCTCTGGTACAAAGATACTCCCTATGAGGTTGCGAACGGAACAATTGGTGAACTGACACAGCGACTCTTCGATGAACTGATTGGTATTCAATCTGGAGAGTTGGAAGACCCCTTTGGCTGGGTTGTTCCAGTGGAATAGAATGTCTATTCAAATCCCAGTTCTTCACGTTCGGCATCTGAAATTTCAGGTTCTTTCTCATCAAGAGAATCCCAAGCTGGAGGCGGATCAAGTGAAGCTTCTGGTGCTGTTTCAATGGTTTCATCAGGAGGTTGAGGTAATACTTCTTCTTCCATTTCCTCTACTTCAACTTCTTCTTCATCCTCCTCCACTTCCACCTCCTCATCTAGGTCTTGTAACCTAAATTCAGCAACAAGCTTCCCTGTTTCGATCTTCTCCAAAAGCAATCGAAACATTCGTTCAACAACAACACTTCGTCCTTTAGCTTCAAACTCAATGTTGCCAATTTCAAATTCGACTTCAGCATAGTCGGTTTTCTTCTTTTTCTTACCCGTGTCAGCCTCTTCAATTTCTTCCTCTGACATAGTATTCAACCTACTCGTTCCGTAAACTTGATTCCTAATAAACAGTTCAGGTGGCCCGAAGCATTTTAGAGTAGATGTGCAAGAATCACTATGCCTTGAGGTGATTTGACTGCCATCACAATTGATTGTTGATTTCACTAAATGCACTGGATGCCGAATATGCGAGCTAGCTTGCACCGCTAAACATGAACATAGCTTTCAACCAAGTTTAGCTCGCTTGAAGATTGTAAAATATGATGATCTTGGATTAGATTTACCCAATGTCTGTGGTCCTTGTGAAACGGCTCCTTGCGTCGATATCTGTCCAACA
Organism: Candidatus Thorarchaeota archaeon; assembly: GCA_016839345.1. Next base: position 5,844 of record JAEOUL010000169.1, read on the forward strand.
TTTGCTATTCGTCGTGATCCAATCACCAAGATGACCTTTCTTCAAGAGGATAAATGTATCCTCTGTAAATCTTGTGTTGGAGTATGCGTGAATGGAGTGATTGTCTTAGATGCAGATAGAATGAGGATTGTCAAATGCGACCATTGTGGCGGAGATCCTGAATGTGCCAAGGTCTGCCCAACTGAAGCAATCAATTACACTGATGTCGCATTTTCTCCATCATTGGACCGTCATTCTAAGATCTCTAACTATCTCAAGGAGATAGAGCGAACTGCTCAAAAATCCAGTGGAGTTGATTGAATTGACCCGTGGCGGATATATGGGCAAGATTCTACGCGTCAATCTAACTGAGAACAGATTCATTGTAGAACAAATTCCAAAAGACTGGATTAAACCATATATCGGAGGAGATGGATTTGGGGCTCGCTTGTTGTACGAAGAAGTTCCTGGAGGAGCTGATCCTTTAGGTGAATCGAATAAACTCCTCATTGTTACAGGCCCTATCACAGGAACTCTTTGGCCAATGAGTGGAAGGACTGTTTTTGTTTCAAAGGCTCCGCTTACAGGAATTTGGGGTGAGAGTCATGTTGGTGGATTTCTTGGAGCAGAATTAAAGTACGCAGGATATGACATGCTAGTAATTGAAGGTAAAGCTGAGAAACCAGTGTACATTTACATCGAGGATTCCGATTTACACGTTCTTGATGCTAGTAAGCTCTGGGGTACTACAACTGACGAAACAACAATGAGAATTAAGAAAAATCATCTCGACCCTGATATTCAAGTGGCTGCTATAGGTCCAGCTGGAGAGAATCTTGTAAGATTTTCCAGTGTGATGGTCAATCATGCCCGAGCTGCTGGTCGTACAGGCATGGGAGCAGTACTAGGTTCCAAGAATGTCAAAGCAGTCGCAGTACGAGGTCATGGTGCAGTAGAAGTGTATGCTCATGACAGCTTTGTAGAGCTTTCAAAGGACGCACACAAGAGGGTTCGAGCTAATCCACAAGCTAATGAGATGAGTAAGTGGGGGACTTGGGTACTCACTGCAGTTAAACAAGAAATCGGAGAACTACCAACTTATAATCATCGAACCGGTGTTTTCGAAGGCTATGACAAATTAACAGGAGATTATATTCGTCCCCGATTCACTGTTTCAGATCGCGCCTGTTTTGGATGTAGTCTTGGTTGTAAGAAGATGAACTATATTCGTGAAGGTCTGTTTTCAGGAACCTTAGAAGAAGGGCCAGAATACGAAGGTCTCATGGCTTTCGGAAGTGCTCTAGGAGTTGATGATTACGCAACAACTCTCAAAGCAAATCAAGTATGTAATAGACTTGGAATGGATATCATATCCGCTGGAGCAACAATAGGCTTTGCAATTGAGGCATTCGAAAATGGTCTCATTGATGAAAAGGATACAGGTGGCTTGAAACTAGACTGGGGTGACCGAGAACAGATTATTGAGCTTCTTGAGATGATTCCTAGACGAGAGGGCTTTGGTGATATCTTGGCAGAGGGAAGTAAACGAGCAGCTGATTCCATAGGGAAAGGGTCCGAAGAATTTGCACTACATGTTAAGGGAATGGAGATTTCAGGTCAAGATGGTCGCACACATCGCAGTATTGGTCTGGGTCATGCAACAGGTGCAAGAGGTGCAGATCATCTTCGTAGTTTGGTTGTAGTAGATCAACTTGGGTATGAAGATGTAGCAGCTAAGAGATGGGGCGCTGACAAACTCCCTGAGATTATTGATCCTTATACTGAAACTCACAAAGCAGTTGCAGTGGTTGAGAGCGAGAATGCTTATTGCATTCGTGATACGCTGATTGTATGTTGGTATTCAGTGTCCTGGCCACCTATATTCTGGATGGAAGACTTTGCAAA
>JAEOUL010000170.1 GCA_016839345.1 Candidatus Thorarchaeota archaeon
ACTCCAGACGTCGTTGATTACATACGACGCTGTGATACATTGGCTCAAGCAAATGAAATTGTGGACTTTCTGGCAAAACAGGGAGAAATTTCTTGGCGGTGCTATCTTTGTTGATTACCGATATGGCAAAGTCTTCGTGTATCACAACAGTGCACCTTCATACTATGGCGTTCGAGGATTCCGAGGTTCTTTAAGAGTCTAAATTTAGGTTATCATTCAAACAATCTGTTTTTAGTAACTAGGCAATGAAAAAAAGGTATAGTGAGCCTCACTCATTGAGGCTCAATTGCGGACGGTTGCTTGGGTTTCATAGCTTATCCAAGGTGCCCATTCCCTGGAACAAGTAGTACTCAAGCTACCTTTCGCAGGACTACTCTGGACACTCCCGGAATCTTCTTCAAACTCTCTTCCAGCTCGTTCAAAGTTACAACGAGTTGGTCGGGTATGAAGTAACACTCATAGTAACAGCGCTCGCCTCGTAGGCAAACTCCGGTTGTGAATATTATGTCGCTGAGCTTAGCATCGTTAAAAGCGAAGTTTAGCTGCTTCAAGAAGTTTCGTGAGAGATCACTAATCTCAATTCTAAGCAGGTAGATATCCTCGCTTGCTACAGGAAAGAGTTTCACAACTTTGTCCTTGTGATGCAACACAGTAAGTGCTGCTTTCTCCCCTATGTCAGCCACAAACTCTGCTGGAAATTCTACAGGTTTCCCAGCGTCTAACCTTAGGATAATTGCTGAGGTAGCTCCCTCTTTGTCTAGCATTTTGATTACAACACGTCCTTCAAGGGTCTGTACCTGCGTTTTTGTGTATTCAGTCTATATTAAGTTATTCTGTTCTAGGGGGTTATATATCTTGGATTGAAGTTTCATAGCTTTTTCACATAATTCTGATAAAACTAGAAGGAAATAGCATTGGTACCAAACACTGGCCTAAGTCGGAATGTATAATTGGACATAATTCTTCGAGAACTTGAGGAGAGAGAGCTCGTGAATCCACGTTTATCACAGCTTTTGGGTTTGATTCTAATTGTGGCTAGTATAGCTATGTCAGCCATTGTTTGTCAAAGCACTTTGGTGACTGAAAATCCTGACATTATAATTCTCATCGCATCTGGTCTAACTACTTGGACACTATTGGCAATGCCATTGCTAATAATTGGTCTATGGTTGGTCGCCAGGGGAACTCGCGAAGCACGTATAGGTGATGTGTCTGGAGATCTTATTCCTCTAGTTCAGAAGGAGGGAAGAATTGGTGTTAGTGCAGCTGCACGGGAACTTGGTAGAGACCCTGAAGTCATCGTAGATGCAGCTGAAAAGCTCTCTCGCCGTCGATTACCTCTCGTATATCTCGATCGTAGATCATCTGAGTTGGTTAGTCCAAGCGCAGTCTCTCTTGAAGAGAGTCTACTTCATCTATTGTATGCACAGAGAAGAATGACTTTTGACCAGATTGGAAAAGTGACCAATGCTACTGATAAAGAGATAATCGAAGCAATTGGTGAATTATCGAAATCTGGGAAATTCCGTGGTACAATCGATAAGAACTCAAGGGTTGTATACACACAGGAAGCAGTTACACAGCTTCCAAAGGCAATAACAACTTGCCCAAATTGTGATGGAAAACTGGATGCACCTGTTCTTCCTGGTGAGGAAGAAGTCTGTCCATATTGTGGACACTCTATTGTAAACAGGGTGAAGTGAAGAAACGGTCTCGTCGAATCCTCCATGTGTCAATTATATGTCCCTTCTTTACTATATAGTAACAATCATGGAGATTCGCAGTAAGACACGAGTGATTTGGAAGGATTCTGATTTCATCATCTACTTGGAATTTCTCACTTTTTGAAGTGTCCTTGAATTTTACCTTTCCATGTTCTTGAGAGAGTGAATATAGATGTAGGGTATTGTCAAATTCGTGCCTATCATAGTCTGCATAGATTTTCCCATAACTCGTTTCTTTATCTATATGAGTTGGTCCAAGGTCTTTCGATAACACAGTTGCTCCAGCATCAGTGACAAAATAATCGTCAGATTTACTGATCACCTTTGCAATAACTGTCAATGCGCAATCTGACTTCTGACATGATCTCAATGCAACTTGATAATAATCATAGAAGACATAATTCCCTGGGCGAACCTCTGTGATTCCTTCCATAATCTCATCAGTTAGGGTGATTGTGGGTGTTGAACCGATACTGATTACTTCTGGCTTAAGCTTTGGATCTTCTGAAGTTGGAGTTTCTGAGAATTTGACCATCTCAGACTGCTCCTGTCTAGCAATCTCTTTGATTTGCTCAATTGAGGTTGCGTCATACGAATGACCCGCATGTGTGAGAATTCCTTTGAAAATTAGATTCTTCGAATTACTAATTTTAGCAGCTAACTTAACAGCAGCAGGATCTCTTGGATTCACTCCTGTCCTGTGATATCCACAATGAACCTTAAGCAGTATTTCTAAGTTCACATCTTGTTTTTCTGCAGCCTCATTCAATAGTGGGACATTCTGGTGATTATCGATCAGGAGTCTGAGATTGATTTTACTTGCCAGGTCTACTGCCATCTCGATTTTGTTGGATGATATTGGTACAGCATACAAAATATCATCAAAACCTGCTTTTGCAAATATTGCTGCTTCATCTAGTGTTGAGACCGTAATCCCACTAGCTCCATGTTCAAGCTGCATCCTGCCAATCTCTACACATTTATGTGTCTTGATATGCGGACGAAGATTAACTCCGCCAACTCTAGCCTTTTCTGCCATCTTTTTGATATTGTTCTCTAATCGCGCGTAATCGACTAGCAGCAAAGGAGTCATGAGACTGGAAGTTTCTACCTTGGACATCGTTACCACTCGTAGTCTTGATTGAACTTGCCACCTCAAATATTCTCGTACAAGACGAGCGTAATCGTCAAGTACTCGTTCGTTTGCTATTTTCATGGTTTTAGAAATGGGTAAAATTTCCAAGATACTTCTAGATATGCTCGACCACGAGAGTAGTCAAGTAAAGTTCGTCATGATTGCTGCTAAGGGTTCTGATCTCAATTTTAAACCAACAAAAGAGCTGCGCCCTTTAATTGAATTAATTAATCATGTGGCTCAAATTCCGACTATTGACCTCAAATTCTATTCTATGGAATTCAAAGAATTTAAAGAAGTTCAAGCAATGGAAAGGGAGCTTCGTCGGGAAACAATAGATGATTTGCTCTCTATCTATGACAAGGGGATGGAGTCTATTCATAAATATATTTCAAATCTCTCCGATGAACAGCTTACAGAAAATAAGTTGAAAGCATTCTATCAAGAGGGCCAATTAAAGAGCTGGGCTCATTATATCCCTGAAATTACAACTCATCTTGCGATGCACAAGATGCAGATATGGATGTACCTAAAACTTGCAGGTGTACCCGTTAGTATGTGGACATACTATGGTGTTCCACAGAATGACTAAGATTGTCAGGTTATCCCATGCTGGTCTCCACGAATAC
>JAEOUL010000171.1 GCA_016839345.1 Candidatus Thorarchaeota archaeon
AGGTTGTATCAAACCTTCTAAAATTCTGTAAGGAAGAAAACATTCCAGTGGTTCCTAGAGGACATGGAACTTCGGGGTATGGCGGAGCTCTCCCAACTAGAGGGGGATTAGTCATTGAGATGACCCGGATGAATGAAATCTACAATATCGACAAAGAGAAAATGACTATCGAAGTTGGTGCTGGAATCATCTGGGGTAAATTGCTTGAAGATCTTGAGGATGAAGGACTCTCAGTAGCAGCATATCCTTCTTCTGCGCCGTCTAGCACAGTTGGTGGATGGGTGGCTGCTGGGGGCTCAGGGATTGGTAGTACGAAATATGGTGGTATCAAGGAACAGGTCGTTGATATTGAGGTAGTACTTCCAGATGGTGAAATAATTCGGACAAGTGATACACCTCTGAATATTTTCCGTGATGATAAACCAGAGCCATTCTTCAAGGGTGATGAAACATTCTTCTATGAAACCGAATTGTCACCTCAAAAGGACATTAACACAACTGAATTGTTTGTGGACAGTAATGGGACTCTTGGTATCATCACGAAAGTTGTTCTGAAAATCATTCCATTACGAAAAATCAAACCACTCACAATCTCATTTCCGAACAGAGAACAGACCATGGGAGCAATGCAAGACATTCTTCGGGTGTCCAAACCCTTCTATCTTCATTTCGTGACTGATGAATTCTATGGAATGCTTAAGGAAGTTGACCAAGCTCCTGAAACAACCAATGAATGGTTAGTCCTTTGTGCTCTAGAAGGAACAGACGAAGAGATTGAGAATGAGGCAAAGAAGATCATTGAATCGGTTGCAATGTATCATGGAACTGTCGAATCAGATGAGATTGCTCATCATGAATGGCAAGAGCGATTCTATCCGATGAGAATCAAACGACTTGGTCCAAGCTTAGCACCCTCTGAAGTATATGTTCCTCTTGAGAGAATGGTTGATTTCTTGATACACTGTGAGCGACACTTTAAGGGTGAGCGAATGGCCATTGAAGGAGCAGTGAATCACCTAGGTGAAGTTGCTGTCCTCACTTGGTTCCTTGATGATGAGAGACGTCGCATACCATTCTTGTTTGGTTGGTATCGATCGCTCGATGTAATCAATATTGGAATCAAGAATGGAGGCCGAGCGTACTCAATCGGAATGTGGAATGTCGCTCATTCAAGGACCTTCTATGGCAAGAAGAATTACACAAAGATTTCGACAATGAAAAAGAAGAAGGACTCAAAGGGATATCTCAACTCCCACAAGGTTTTTCCAGGACCTCTGCATCTAAGTACTCGAATTGGTCTACTTATCATGTTTGCTGCAGGAATTGTAGTACCAATTGTGATATGGATAGCAGGTCTCTGGGTGCCAAGTCTATTTGCGGCTTATGTTCCATGGGTCTATGTAAACGATCTTACGAGCTTCCTCTTATGGTTCATAGTGGGACTAGGGATAGGATTTATCGTGCAAGAGTTTGCAAATCTCATTCCTATATCAGTGGTGTTATCGATAGGAACGCCCTTCCTTAGACTTGGAAGAAAGATATTCCATTAGTCAGCTAGATACATTCAGGCAGACTAAAAAGAAAGCCAGTTGGACAAAGGTTGATTCGGATGTCTACAAAGGCTGTTGTCGCAAAGGAACTCACTCGCCGTTATGGTTATCGAGTGGCCTTGAGAAAGATCTCCCTTGAGTTCTCATTAAACGGAATTCAAGGACTATTCGGGTCGAATGGTGCAGGGAAGACCACATTGATGCGCGTCATCTCGACCCTGCTCCGACCTCACGAAGGTTCAATCTCTGTCATGGGATTCGATCCTCAAGAAGAACCAGAAGAGGTCAAAAAGCGAATTGGACTTGTAGGCGACAAACCGCTTCTCTATGAGGAACTCACAGGTATTGAGAATCTGAGATTCTATTCAAAGTTGTATGGTCTTGAAACAAATTTCTTTGAGAATCAAGTTGAAAATCTAACCACTCGATTTGCAATAAAGACCTGGCTTGAGGAACCTGTGAAGAATCTTTCAACTGGACTCAAGAAGAGACTGGATATTGTACGGAGTCTGATTCATGATCCAGAACTGCTCTTATTGGATGAACCATTCAGTGGTCTTGATAAGGACACCACTTTAGACTTCAGAAAATATCTGGAGGAGTATCGGAACAAGAGGACAACAATCGTGACCACTCACAATCTTGCATTTGGTGCAGACTTGTGTGATGAATATGTCACGCTCAGGAAGGGTATCGTAGTTGCACAAGGCCCTATCTCTGAGTTCGATCAGACATTGTGAGGTGAAGTGATGACATCAGGACTAGGTGCAGCATTTGCAATTGCCAAGAAAGACATACTCACGCAGTTCCGAAAGCAGTTCGAAGCTTTCTCGATGTTCCTTTTTGCACTCATAGCAGTCTTGGTCATCTCCTTCGCACTAGTGACTGGAGAAAGACTACCTGGAGAAGAACTATCAGTTCCACAGGATGTTGGAAGCGCAATGCTCTGGGTCATCATCTTCTTCACAGGAATGTTTGGATTTGCTCCCATTTTTCTATCTGAATCTGAAACTGGCACACTTCGTGGTCTCGCTACTGCACCGATTCCTGCTTGGTCGGTTTACCTCGGTAAGGTAATCTATGGTTTCATATTAATGGGAATCATTGAGATCTTCTTAGTTCCCATAGTCTCAATCCTATTTGGATTCTCTTTCCTAAATGACATCCCCTTCCTGCTAGCAATTATGGTAATCGGAACGCTTGACCTGGCTGCAGTGGGATCGATGGCGTCAGCACTCACAATGCCTTCAGAATCAAAAGCAACTGTATTCCCGTTAGTATACTTCCCAACTGCAATTTCAGGACTCATGCTTTTAATTGAGATTACAAAGATAATAGTCATTGGTCCAGGTGTGTTGCCTGTCTTGTTACTATTTGAAATTCTATTTGCACATTTAGTAGCTATGTTGACACTCTCAGCATCAGTATTTCACTTTGCACTTTCACCTTGAACCTTCAGTCTTAACAGTGTTAACAAAAGCTTCATATTACAAGCATTACCTCTCGCCGACAATTCGAGTTGAAAGGCAGTGAATAATAGAAGACTGATTTTCTTCGGAGTCACAGCAGCTGTAGCGCTCCTCTATGTTTACATGACATGGATATTTGCTCCGCCAGAAGCCGATCTTGGTGAATATATACGAATCTTCTTTCAACATGTAGCTCCAGCCTTGGTCGGGTATGGTGCCTTTGGAGTGACACTGTTCTGTGGAGTCCTGTATCTATGGAAAGGAGGGCTGCATTACGATGTCCTTGGAGCAGCAGCAGTGAAAATCGGTCTCTTCTACACAACAGTCACTCTTCTAAGTGGAATGATGTGGGCGGATGCAGCATGGAATTCACCATGGAACTGGGATCCACGAGAAACGACTACATTAATACTCTGGATTGCGTATGCTTGTGTTCTTGTTTACAGAGCCTCGGTCACAGACCGTGAGGCAAGAGCTCAATACGGGTCAATATTTGGTATCGTCGCATTTCCGATGGTCATTCTAAGTTACATGTCAATTCGAATCTGGCAGACACTTCATCCGATTGTGATCGAGCCAACTGGCCTTCAAATGGGTTTAGAACATGGACTCACATTGATGGTCAGCATGTTTGCTGTCATCATGATAGCAGCACTACTACTAGAACTCACCTACAGGGTTGATACAGCGCAAGAGAAACTGATGAGAATTAGAATGTCGAGGAGTTAGTCATAATGCAACAAATGGAATTATTCATCGTGGCCGTAATCTTCTGGGGTGGAACCTTTGCGTTCCTATTATATCTCCTTCTGAGAATGGTTACAATTGAGAAACAGCTCAAGATAGTTGAATCCCAAGTTGAGGGAGACCCATAGATATGAAGAAAAGAACCAGAATGGCACTAGTTGCAGTCATCTTGGTTGCGACAATTGGATTCGTCGCATATGGTATGCTCAATCTGTTTGTAGACCCTTATCTTAGTGTGGATGAAATTGTTGAGAACCCAGATGCGTATATGGGCCGCACAATCCAAGTAAAGGGTGAACTTCAACCGGGTTCGCTTACAATTACTGCGGATAATGTGACTCTTATTATTGAGGGTGATAATCACACCATCACGGTCTTAGTTGTTGGTGAAGTTCCAGACATGATTGATGGTCAAGATATAGTAGCGATTGGTACTCTAGAGCCAGCTGGTTATATTAGAGCAACTGAGATTCTGACATCCTGTCCAAGCAAGTATGAAGCAACCACTACAACCTAGACATTATCTCCACTCATCACCGAAACGTACTTTCTGACCATTAGGTCTCTTCTCATATGACCATGGTACTGGATTTCGTACGAGAATTGAAGCCAAAGTGGCAACTCGGTTACCAATTTGTGAAGCCATAGCAATTGCTTCTGTATCAGCACGGATGTCACCAGCATTGAGAGCAAATCCAACTGGCCAGCTAACACTACCAGGCACAATCATTTCCTTTACAAGCATGAAAAATTGGATTGTGTTTAACGCTATATCCACACCGGATCTTCTTCCTACAACAATACCAGCTCCAATCTTTCCTTCAAGATGTAAGAATCTTCCAGTTCTATCTATGAGATTCTTCATTGGAGAAGCGAGAGAGGCATAATGGTCTGGAGAACCAAAGATGATACCATCAGCTGCTTTCATTGTTTCAGCAACCTTATTCAGATCATCTTCGATTTTACATCTACCTATCAGGGTGCATTCATTACAGTGTTCACATACACTGATTTTCAAATCAGCAAGTTCCAAAAACTCAGTTTTCGCGCCTACATCTTCTGCAGCATTCAGTGCAGTTTCAACAAGAATAGAGGTGTTGCTACTTGTTCGAGGGCTTCCGCAAATACCCATAATACGTGTTCTCAAGTATTGCACCCGACGATAGTTTGTGATTCAAATACACTCTTGAATGTTACTTTATAACCATGGTAAAGATATAATGTACGAAAAGTAACTTTGATTTTATTTGAAAAGTCACAAAGTTTCATTCTGAAAAAGAGAAATGTACAATAACGCACATTTTGAGAACAATATGTGTTGTACCAATATTTTGATGTTCAAATGTACAGCATGAAAAAGACTGGCGATGGCATTATTAGAGAGTCAGTGGATGAATAGGGAAGTAGGGAGTAAGAGTGAGTAAACAGACCCCGATGCAAAGGCAGTATCTACATTTGAAGAGACAGTATCCTGACTGTATTCTTATGTATCAGTTGGGCGACTTTCATGAGAGGTTCAATGAGGATGCTAAAATAGCAAGTCGGATCTTAGATATAGTCCTTACAGCTAGAGGCGAAGGCGTAGACAAATGGCCACTGTGTGGTGTGCCCAATCACTCAGTAGATGGATACATCGCCAAACTGCTGGCAGCGGGTCACACAGTGGCTATCGCCAGGCAGGTAGAGGACGCATCGCAGGCTAAGGGGTTAGTGAAGAGGGATGTAGTTCGAGTGGTTACACCTGGCACTGTCCTTGAGAGTACGATGCTGGATGACACGACTAACAACTACCTGGTTGCGTTGGTACAGCATGAGAACCTGATTGGCATCTCAGCTGTTGATGTGTCAACAGGAGAGTTCCTTGCAACAGAGTATGAAGCTGCACTCGATAGCGAAGCCACGATGAACGAGATTGGAAAGTTCTCACCATCAGAGATTCTTCTGCCCGATTCGAGTTCAAAGTCCAAACTCCGTACATATCTTGAGGAACAGGGCATCACAATCACTTTACGAAATGACACTGACTACTCAGCAAGAACTGCAGAGGAAAGAATCAAAGAGCAGTTCGGGGTGTCTACCCTTGATGGTTATGGACTGAGGGATAAATGTGTAGCATTGGGCGCAGCAGGTGCTGTGCTCGCGTACCTGAATGATGTGCACAAGACAGGGACAATCACTGTTTCAGGGATTCGGACTTACAGTGTCGAAACACACATGATCGTGGACCCCACGACCCAGCGAAACCTTGAGATTGTTAAAAACGCAAGAGACGGTAGTACTCGTGGGACACTCCTCTCAGTACTCTCGAGGACTGTCACTCCCATGGGTAAGCGTAAACTGAAACAATGGATGTTGAGCCCTCTAAGAGACATTAAGGAGATTTCGAAGAGGCAGGATGCCATTGAAGAACTGGCTAGAGGTGCACTCAATCGAAAGGGAATCTCCGACAGCCTGAGAGACCTTGGAGATCTCGAGAGGATAACGAGCAGGATTGTCTTTGGGTCAGCCAATGCAAGAGACCTCCTTGCCCTGAGGAATGCACTTGCCAAAATACCCAAGGTCAAGAAGTCGTTATCAGACTGTATCAGTGAGATATTGAAGGAAGCAGCAGATTCCATCGACCCACTAACAAAACTTCACAAGTCACTGAAGTCAGCCATTGTGGATGACCCTCCGGTTTCGATTAGGGATGGAGGAATGATACTCAAGGGATTCAGTAATGAGCTTGATGAGTTAAGAGAAACAATCTCCTCTGACAAGAAGTGGATCGCATCACTTCAGGCATCCGAACGCCGAAGGACTGGAATAAAAACACTGAAGGTCGGATTCAACAAGGTGTTTGGATACTACATTGAAGTGACCAAGGCGAACCTCTCGATGGTGCCTCCCGAGTATGAACGGAAACAGACCCTGGCAAACGCTGAGAGATTCATAACACCAGAGCTAAAGGAGAAAGAGTCCACGGTACTTGCAGGCGAGGAACGGATCAATAAGGTAGAGTATGAGCTGTATGAGGACCTACGTGATGAAGTCAGACAGGTAACAAGCATCCTTCAGCAGGATTCAGAGTCTATTGCAGTCGCTGATGTGTTGGTATCACTTGCAGATGTTGCAGTCACAAGACGATACAGCAGACCAAAGGTGACTGATGGAACTCGGATAAAGATTATAGATGGCAGACATGCTGCATTGGAAATCATACTTGGACCCAATGAGTTTGTACCTAATGGAATAGAAATCGGTGATGGCGGCACCACTCTGATGATCGTGACAGGACCTAATATGGCTGGGAAAAGCACATACATGCGTCAGTGTGCCATCATTGTTCTGCTTGCACAGATGGGTTCGTTTGTTCCAGCTAAAAGTGCAGAGATAGGTCTCGTTGATAGAATCTTTACTCGTGTCGGAGCATTTGATGACCTGACAGCCAGGCAGAGTACATTCATGGTGGAGATGGTAGAAACCGCAAACATACTCAACAATGCAACAGAGCGAAGTCTTGTCATTCTCGATGAAATAGGAAGGGGAACATCAACCTTTGATGGTATGGCCTTGGCATGGGCTGTAGCAGAAAGGATTGTCAAGATGAAGACACGAACTCTCTTTGCAACTCACTTCCACCAGTTGACTGACATGGCGAAGCAATATCATGGAGTAAAGAATGTCCATACACTTGCTAAAGAGTCAGGTGACGCAATCATCTTTCTTCACAAGGTTGTAGATGGGGGCACTGACAGGAGTTATGGTGTGCAGGTAGCAGCACTCGCTGGTGTTCCTGACGAAGTGGTAAAAAGAGCAAAGTCACTACTCCTCAGACTTGAAAAGGAAAACATAACTGCAGTTGATCTTACCGACGCAGACTTTGAAGACACCGAACAGTCAAGTCTTGAGGCATTGGTAATCGATGATCCTATGATTGAAAGAATTGAACACATGGATCTTGATAGAACGACACCAATGGATGCTCTAAATGAACTCAAGGAAATCCAAGATGAGATAAAACGTCGAAAGTCCTGATGAACTCCAAGTTTAGACCCTTAGTGAGCCACGAAACCCTCTATCGCTATAGAAAGAAGGAGCACTATTATGAAATGTAAAGACATGGTTGTAGCGGCGATTACAAAAAAGGGCACCACCTAGTTTTCTGATATCTGAAGGAGTTCTCACCCAGCTTGAGGTCTTCGTATCGAAATCTCCAAGTTTCTGTAACTCTCGATATTGATCTTCTGTCAAAAGCTCAATGCCTATGGAGATTGCCATATCAATAACATTACCTGTTAGACCTCCGGATTTCACACTTTTGGTGCTTTTCATCTTTTTCCTCGCTTCTTGCCCTTCACGGTCGTAACAAACGTATCTGCGGCCTTCAGGACTCTGTGCTGAACAATCAAAGAATATGTATTCGTGCGTCTTTTCATCATGCCCAACAACATCCGGTTCACCGCCAGTCCGTTCCATTTCATTTAGTGACCACAGTTTTTCAGGATTGGCCTCTAACCTTGCCTGGACTTTCGCCCATTCAAGACCTTTATGGCGGTTCATGTTTTCCTCAAAACGGTCTCTCAACGTATTGAGTAATTCTTCACGTTGCTCTGGATGCAACTCCTTCATAATATTGTTATTTGTCATACTAATCATCCCGGTTTAACAGGCAACTGTGATAATAAAAAACTATAGTTAAATGCGTATATCACGGCTATTGACATTTGAGAAGATTAAAATCAAATCAGTATGAGGTTTGATTATGCATAAACCTCTACTCACACCCTCCATTCTGGCAGCTAATTATGCCAACCTTGAAGCAGACGTTAAGGCTGCTGAAAAGGGTGGAGCAGATTATTTCCA